>SKHC01000082.1 GCA_007117145.1 Candidatus Woesearchaeota archaeon | reverse complement strand
CCAAGATTTGGATGAGTGTAATCAATACCTGTATCAATAATACAAACAGTCTCACCTTTCCCTGTCAAATTAAAACCTTCAATTTCAAATCCATGAATAGGATCTGCAGAAATCAAAGGAACACTATCACTTAAAAATAATTCAACCTCGTAGTTCTCATAGATTTTTTCAACTAAACCACTGTTTTCTAAAGCATTAATTTGAGTTTGAGTAAGCCTAGCACTAAACCCGTTGAAACTCGAAAACCTGTTACTTGGAGTAATACCTAACTCTTTTACGCTAGCAGAAAAAACAGCTCTTTCCAAAGCTTTTTCATTAGCTTTGTTTACCTTTAAGGGCAAGGAGTTAACGTCTTTAAACTTAATTATTACGTTTTGCTCTTCTTCAACTCCAAGTGATTGAATCCCAAGACCTTGGTTTGCTCTAAAAAGATTAGCTATGTCCTCTTCAAAAGGTAAAGGCTCACTTGGCCTTGAATCTATTCTAGCATCTGCTAGAGGAAGAAAAATAACTAAAACCAGTAAAACTAGCGCTTTTTTCATCAACAAAGGTAGTGTAACAATATTTATAACATTTATTATAGACGAGAACTCATTTTTTCTTGAGGTGAACATCCATTTGAGGATAAGGAATACTAATCTTTTTCTTATCAAACGCTTTCTTCACAGCTTCCCTCGTGTCAAACATAACATCCCAGAAATCACCGCTTTCAGCCCAAACCCTAACTGTAATGTCAACACTACTGCTATTTAACTCACCAACTCTAACGAAAGGCTTTGGATCTTTAAGTATCCTTTTATCTTTAGAAATAACATCAGATATTATCTTTTTTGCCTTCTCAAAATCGTTATCATAACTAATCCCAAATGTCAAATCTCCTCTCCTTGTAGGTAGAGCGGAGAAGTTCTTGATAACTCCATTAGCTAAACCGCCATTAGGAACAATGATTATCTGATTTTGAGGTGTCTTTAAAGTTGTGTGGAAAATCTCAATTTTCTCAACAGTTCCCATCTGACCTTGAGCCTCAATGAAATCACCAACCTTAAACAATCTAAACAAGATAATTAATACTCCTCCAGCAAAGTTAGATAAACTACCTTGAAGAGCAAGACCTACAGCGAAAGCCATAGCAGCTAAAATTGCAACGAAACTTGCCATTTCAACACCTAAAATACTTATTGCAGAGATTAAAACAGCAACTCTAAGTATCACACGCAAGATGTTTGCAAGGAAAATCTTAGCAGTTGGCTCAACTTTCCTTTTAGTCAAACTCTTAGAAAAACTTCTAACGATAAGGTTAATAATTATAAAACCAATAATTACGACAAGTAAAGCACCAATAATCCTTGGAAGTGCTGCTACAATCATCTCAATTATGCCATCAGCATCTATCATTAAAGAAGAGAAAGAATTCATTATTTATAAAGATTATTTTTACAGTTTATTATAGAAATGCTCTTCTGCTAATCTGCTTAACTCTTCTTTAGATGCCTTTCCTCCTTTTTGAGAACCATAAAGTTCAAGAAGCAATTTTCTCTCCTTTTCTTTCTCTTTTTTTAATTTATACTCTCTTAATAGTGTTTTTATGAGTTCTTGTATGTTTGAGTATCCTTCTTCTTTTAGATCTGGTTCTATCTGTTTTAATACTTGCTTAGATATTCTTACATTGATTATTGGATTCATTTTATTTCGTTAAGTTCTTTTTTTATTTAAATGTTTATGTTTTGATATCAAAAACCATCGTAAGTGGTTGCTATTTTTAAAAAAGTGAAATCTTTCATATTTCGAGTTAGCAATTTATCTGCTTTAGATTTCTCAGCCAGAACTGCATGTAACGCATCATTTGGATGTGTATGTTCAAAATACATTTTCGCTTTTTTAATATCTTCTTTCTCTGTTATTACTTGAATTAGTTTTCGAGATATTAATTTTAAAAACACATCATATTTTATGTTTTGATAGTCCAATTCTTTTAAAACCAAATCTGAAATGACCAAGTGGAATTCACAATCTAATGATTTATGTATTATTTCAAACGATTTCTTATGTCTTCCTTCTAAAAAATCCATTATTATATTAGTGTCTAAATATACTTTCATAACAAGAATAAATAACTATTTTTAATATGCATATTCACTGTTTAACCGAACAATTTACGGATAATTACAGAATTTTAAACAAATATAAAAATAGTTCTTGATTACCTTTTTTTTATGAAAATAAGAATCGAAAAACCAAAAGACGATAAAGAAACATTCTTTGAAGGAACAGCTAAAGAGTTACTAGAACAACTAGAAATAAACGCAGAAGAAGACTTAATCACAAGAAACGGCGAGATAGTTAAACTGGAAGAAGAATTGAAAGATGACGACAATATCGAAATACTTAGCGTTGTAAGTGGCGGATAAATACAAAGATGAAATGCAAGTTGTGTGAAAACAAACGAGTAAGTCAAGACTATTGCAAAGAGCACTTCTTAAAATACTTCGAAGAAAAAGTAGAAAAGACTATAAAAGAGCACGAAATGCTTTCAAAAAAAGACAAGGTTTGCGTTGCTGCCTCTGGCGGTAAAGACTCAATCACTGTCTTGTACTTGCTCTGGAAGCTAGGATACAACGTTTCAGCTTTAGCAATAGACGAAGGAATAGAAGGATACCGAGACCACACGTTAGAATTCTTATCAAAATTTTGCAAAAAACACAAAATCCCACTAAAAATAAAAAGCTACGAAAAAGAAGTAGGAAAAAGACTAGACACAACAGTGCCAAAAGGAAACCATGCATGTCACATTTGCGGAACTTTTAGAAGGCACTTGTTAAATAAGTACACTCAAAAATATGACAAGATAGCAACAGGCCACAACTTAGATGATGAATGCCAAGCAGTCATGATGAACTTGGTTAAAGGGCAAACTAAGCTGTTTAGCAGGCAAGGACCAAAAACAGGCCAAATAGAAGGATTCACACAAAAAATAAAACCTTTATACTTAATGAAAGAAAAAGAAATAATGACATACTCTTTCCTTAAAGGATTCAACACACCATTTAACGAGTGTCCTTACGCAAACCAAAGTTTTAGAGCTAAAGTCAGAGACTTCGTAAACAAACTAGAGTACGAAAACCCAGGAACAAAAGAGAACATAATAAACAAGTACTTAGATCTTAGAAAACCAGTAAAAGAAAAATCGATAAATAAGTGTCAAGTATGTCAAAGTCCTTGCAGCTCAACTATATGTAAAACGTGCAGAATAAAACAAGAAATAAACGCTTAATCTTCTTTTTCAAAAGCAGAATCAACATCTTCCTTTTCAACTTCTTCTCTTGGAGCAATTTTTCTAATCTCTTCCTCAGCAGTATCGAGTCTTATAGTTACATCTCCAAGTCTTTTTTCAAAGTTATCTAAGAAATCCTCTCGCTCGCTATTTGTCTCT
>SKHC01000038.1 GCA_007117145.1 Candidatus Woesearchaeota archaeon | reverse complement strand
CTCTCACCAATACCACCATGGGAAAATAGTGGAATTAACAGATGAGCAAAAACAAAGAATACTTAGAAAAGTGCATAACTACACAAACCAAGCCCTAAGAGTTTTGGGACTGGCGGTGAAACACTTCAAAACACAAGATAAAAAATATTTAGAAGAAAACTCAAAAACAGGCTACATCTTCCTTGGAATGGTAGGAATAGAAGACCCGATAAGAGAAGACGTTGTAGATGCGATCGCTCAATGTAAAAGTGCTGGGATAAAAACGGTGATGGTAACAGGAGATCATAAAAGCACAGCGATGGCAATTGGAAAACAACTTGGAATCATAAATAGCAAGTGGGACTTAGTCCTTGAAGGACACCAAATCGATGAGATGAGTGATGAAGAATTAGACGAAGCCATGCCAAACGTAAAAATATTTGCCAGAACAACACCAGACCATAAACTAAGAATAGTTAGAAGTCAGCAACGCCTAGGAGAAATAGTAGCGATGACAGGGGATGGGGTAAACGATGCCCCAGCGCTAAAGAAAGCAGACATAGGGGTTAGCATGGGCAAAGAAGGAACAGACGTTGCAAGAGAGAGCAGTAACATGATACTAATGGATGATGCTTTCAGCACAATAGTTAAAGCAGTAAAAGAAGGAAGAACAATATATAGCAATATCAGAAGATTCACGTATTACATGCTTACAATAAACATAGCAGAAGCCAGTATAATAATACTTGCAATACTATTCAACTTAGTAACACCTCTAACAGCGCTCATGATACTTTTCATAAACGTGATAACAAGCACAATTCCAAGCTTTGGGTTAAGCCTTGAGAGAACAAACAAGAAAGTAATGGAAAATCGGCCAAGAGACCCAAAAGAAAAACTGTTATCAGAATACATACTCCTAAGAATCGCAGCGATAGCACCAATTCTTATAGTGATAGGCCTTGGCCTATTCTTATGGGAGATGAACTTTGGCTCAGGAAACGTAGATAGAGCAAGAACACTAGTATTTGCAACAATAGTAGTATTCGAGTTATTCCACGCATTCAATGCAAGAAGCCTACACAACACAATATTCCAAGGCAGATTCCTAACAAACCCGTTCTTTTTTGTAAGCATCGGAATTGGGACGATGCTATTAATTGGAAGCATACACACAGAGTTTGGAAGGATGATACTGCAAACAGTACCACTTACAGGAATGGATTGGCTACTTGCAATAATACTTGGCTCAACAGCGATATTTACAAGTGAAGTAATCAAACTACTAATAAGATTAGAAATGGATGAACAATCAAGGCTACAAGGAAAATCAATTCACATGTAACTTATAAGTTAAATTCAAAATCTACAAGTTTGCCTTCAAAGTTAATCTTGCCAGAAATAACTCTTTCAGATCTAGAAAACTTAATCAAAGTGTTTTTAACAGTGACTTTGAAAATAGTGTCTTCTTTCACGTTAGATAACCCTTTATTAGTTGCAAGAATAACTTTTGCTAAATATTCAAATAAATCATCGTTTTCAATGTTTGCGTGAATTGCTCTTTGAACATCTTGAGCATGATTCATAAGCTGGTAAGGATCCATCTCCATTAACTTTTGGAATTCAAGTCTTTTAAATCCAAACTTGTGGTCTTCTTCTTGTTTTAAATCTTGAACTCTTTTTTCAAACACGTATTTTAACTCAGTTAAATCACATTTAAGCTTATCATCTTTAAACCCTTCAACTAAATCAATAAACTCAAAGCAATCATTCATAGCCTTATCATACAAATCTTTTGAAGCCATATCAGTTAAATCCAAGAAAATCATGTCAGCAAGCTTTGCACTGTAGTTAGCAACTGTTTTGTACTGTCTATGCCTTTCAACACTATCAATGTCTTCATCTATTGTGATGCGATTCATATATTGTTTAAAATCAAGTATGACGTCTTCGAATTTACCTTCGTATTTATCATTGATGAAATCAAGAACTGAAACAATGTTTGCATAAGTTAAATCTCCTTTTTCTAACTTTTTTAAAACTCTACCATAGAAATTATCAGAAAACCAACCCTTGTCATACAAAGTTTTTTTAAGCTTTTTCAGTGAACTATAAATGTTTCTATCCATTAAACCCAACCTCTTTTTAAAACAATATAAGCATTGCCCTTTATATTTTTTATGGGAAATCATATAAATAATCACTGCTTTTATCATGATTGGGAGGGATTTTCATGATGACAGATAACGGATACAAAATGAAAATAGGAGATAAAGCTAAAGATTTCAAGTTGAAATCAACCGAGGACGAAACAGTATCTTTAAGTGATTGCAAAAAGAAACTCTTAACAATATTTTTTACATGTAACCATTGTCCATACGCAAAAGCATACGAAGTTCGAATAAACAATTTAACTGAAAAATACGAAGACGTAGACTTTATTGGAATTAACAGTAACGATGAAGAGAACTATCCACAAGACTCATTTGAAGAAATGAAGAAACGAAAAAAAGAAAGAAAGCTAAAATTTACGTATCTAAGAGATCAAACACAGCAAACAGCTAAAGACTTTGGAGCAGAATGCACACCGCACTTCTACTTATTTGACAAAGAAAGAAAACTAATTTATCAAGGAAGAATGGATGATAACTGGAACGATGAAGACAACGTAACTTCAAACGAATTAGAATCAGCAATAATATCTGGGCTTAAAGACCAAACCCCGCAAGTACAATTAACACAAGCAATTGGTTGTAGCATAAAATGGAAGATATAAACTGGGATTGGGAGGATTTGAACCCCCGATCACACGACCCCCAGCCGTGTATCATACCAAACTAGACCACAATCCCTTTTTTATAGCTAAATGATTTTTTCAAAAGCTTTTCTTACAATGTCTTTAATTCTAAGCTCATTTTTCTTAGTTAATTTAACACAATTATCTAAATGAAAAATCTTAATCCTCATACCGGTCATACCAAGCAAATCCCTTCTTACTTGCTTGTGAGCTCTAGCACCTGTAAAAATTCTGTAAAGAAGCTTATGACTTGCAGTTGTCAAGAAAATCGTAGCCCTCATCTTTTTCAAAAGACCAACAGGGTATCCTTGGTCAAACAAAACAGGTTTAAAATAATAAGCAAAACCAGGTGTTAAAACCCTATCAAAGAAACCCTTAACCATACCTGGCATGCCATTCCACCAAACAGGGTAGATGATGATTATCTCATCAGCTGACTTCAACATTTTCTGAAACTTCATAACCTCTCTTGAAGGCTTTTTTCCTTGAGTGTAAAGCTCAGTTTCATCAAGAACAGGATTAAACTTGATATGATACAAATCTAAGACTTCATATTCTATATGTCTTTCCTTTAACTTTTTAACCACGTTTTTTAAAATAGCACCATTGTGACCTTTCTTGTTTGGGTGCCCATAAATTACAAGTACTTTCAAAATATATCACCTAACAAAAAAGAAAATCGTTTTTTTTAAATTACTTTTCATTTAAAACCCAAGAATTTGACCAAGCCAAACCCGAAAATATCCGATGTATGGGATCTTGAAAACCGCAACACCTATTACATTATCTTCATGAATCCGATTTTCACCTATGGCAAAGTTCACATCTGCGTT
>SKHC01000025.1 GCA_007117145.1 Candidatus Woesearchaeota archaeon | reverse complement strand
TTCCTTGGCAGTTTCCACACGTGGTTTGGGTTTGGAAGCTTCCAAATGGTGTTCTTCTTATTTGCCTTGTGATACCGCTTCCACCACATACAGAGCAAGTTTTTGTTTTTCCCCCTTTTCCATCGCATGAGTTGCATGAGACTCTTTTTTTTATTTTTATGTCTTTTTCTGCTCCAAACGCTGCTTCTTCTAAGTCTAAGGTTATGTCTACTCTTAAGTCGCTCCCTGTTTGTCTTCTTCGACTTCCGCCTCCAAAGAATGTGTTTAATATGTCGTCCATGTCAAAGCCTTGGAAGCCTCCTTGGAAATCATTAAAATCAAATCCTTGGAAACCTCCTCCTTGTTTGAATGCGTCGTGACCCATAGAATCGTATTGTTGTCTTTTCTGGTCATCTCCTAGAACTGCTGCTGCTTCGCTTATTTCTTTGAATTTGGTTTCAGCGGAGCTGTCTTTGTTTAGGTCGGGGTGATATTTTTTTGCTAGTTTCTTGTATGCTTTTTTTATTTCTTCTTTACTAGCATTTTTATCTACACCTAGTATTTTATAGTAGTCTTTTGTCATTTTGAAAAGAAAAGAAAAAGGTAAGGGTTTTTAGTTTTTGCCCTTATCATTGTTTTCTTCTTTGTCTTTTACTTCTTCGAAGTCAGCCGTTTTTTCTTTTTCGTCAGTTTTTTGTTTTTCTTGTACTTTAGCTGATTGTTTGTAGAGTTCTTGGCTCATTTCTTGGACTTTCTTGTTGATTTCTTCCATTTTCTTTTTCAAGTCATCGATCTTCTTCTCTTCACGGAGTTTTTTTAGCTCATCGATGTCTTTTTTTATTGGCTCGAACTCTTTTGCTTTTTCTTTGTCTTTTAGGTCTTCGAAGAGTTTTTCTGTTGTGTATACTAAGTTGTCTGCTTGGTTTAATACTTCAACTTCTTCTTTTCTTTTTTCGTCTTCCTTGGCGTTTGCTTCTGCTTCTTTTTGCATTTTTTCCACTTCTTCTTTTGACAAGTTAGTGGTTGATGTTATCTTTATTGCTTGCTCTTTTCCTGTTCCAAGGTCTTTTGCAGAGACGTTTACTATTCCGTTTGCGTCGATGTCAAAGGTTACTTCGATTTGTGGTACTCCTCTTGTTGCTGGAGGTATTCCTACTAAGTCGAATCTTCCAAGGCTTTTATTATCTTGTGACATTGGTCTTTCTCCTTGCAAGACGTGTATTGTCACGGCGCTTTGATTGTCTTCTGCTGTGCTAAACGTTTGACTTTTCTTTGTTGGAATTGTCGTGTTTTTCTCGATTATCTTTGTCATGACCCCTCCCAGGGTTTCTATTCCAAGGCTTAGAGGTGTTACATCAAGTAGTAATACATCTTTTACTTCTCCTGCTAGTATTCCTCCTTGTATTGCTGCTCCCATTGCTACTGCTTCGTCTGGGTTTACTGATTTGTCTCCGTCTTTGCTCGTAATTTTTTTTACTAGTTCTTGCACTGCAGGTATTCTTGTGCTTCCTCCCACAAAGATTACTTTGTTTAAGTCTTTCTCTGTCATCTTTGCATCTTTTAGTGCTTGTTTTGTTGGACTTTCAAGTCTTTTTATAACGTCACTTATTAGGCTTTCAAATCTTGCTCTTGTAAGCTCTATGTCTAAGTGTTTTGGTCCTGTTTGGTCTGCTGTTATAAATGGCAGGTTAATGCTTGTTTTGACTTTGGTCGAGAGTTCAATTTTTGCTTTCTCTGCTGCTTCTTTTAGTCTTTGGTATGCTGTTTTGTCTTCTCTTAAGTCTATTTTATTTTGTTTTTTGAATTCTTCTGCTATGAAGTCAATGATTATTTCGTCTATGTCATCTCCTCCTAAGTGGTTGTCTCCGTTTGTTGCTTTTACTTCAAAGACTCCATCTCCAAGTTCTAGTATGGATACGTCGAAGGTTCCTCCTCCAAAGTCAAATACTAGTACTGTTTGATCTTCTCCTTTATCTAATCCGTATGCTAGGCTTGCTGCTGTTGGCTCGTTGATTATTCTTAGTACGTCGAGGCCTGCAATTTTTCCTGCATCTTTTGTTGCTTGTCTTTGGCTATCACTAAAGTATGCTGGCACTGTGATTACTGCTTTTTGAATTTTTTGTCCAAGGTAGCTTTCAGCGTCTGCTTTTAGTTTTTGCAACACCATCGCGCTTATTTCTTGTGGCGTGTATTCTTTTCCTCTAATTTTTACTTTGTAGTCTTCACCCATATGTCTTTTTATGCTTCGAACTGTGTGTTCTGGGTTTACAATTGCTTGGTTTCTTGCTGTGTTTCCTATTAATCTTTCTCCATCATTTGATATGCTAACAACGCTAGGTGTTGTTCTGCTTCCTTCCGCGTTTGGTATTATTACTGGTTTTCCTCCTTCCATTACAGATACTGCTGAGAATGTTGTTCCAAGATCTATTCCGATTACTTTACTCATTTTTATCACCTTTCCTGTTTATTTTTACTTTTGCGTGTCTTAGTACTTTGTCTCCGAGCATATACCCTTTTTGTAGTACTATTACGCTTTCTTCTTTTGCATTGTCATCAACTAACACTACTTCGTGCAGAGCGGGATTGAATTCTTCTGAGGGTATTTGTCTAACTCCTTCTTCTTCTAATACTTCTAAGAGTTGTGTGTATATCATTTCAACTCCTTTTGAAAAATCGTTTTGTGTTTTGTTATTTTTGAGTGCTAATTCGAGGTTGTCAATTACTGGCAAGATTTTGTGTATTAATCCCTCCGTCGCTATTTTTACTAAGTTTTCTTTATCTTTTTGCGTTCTTTTCTGGTAGTTTTGGAATTCTGCTAGGTTTCTTTGTAGTAATTCCTTTAACTCTTTGTGCTCTTGTTCTAATTTTGATATTTTTGTTTGTTTTGCCATTGATCATACACCCACTTTTTACGTTGACTTTAAATCAACCAACCATGCAAAAACGATGTTTTTTATTTAAATGTTTCGTTTTTATATTTATTTTCTATATAGAAATTATTTATTTTGTTAACAGAAAAATATATAACTAACCATGCTTGATAAAAAATTCTATGAAATATCTATTTATATTATTAATAATGATTGGAACAATAAGTATGGTTAGTGCTAATGACTTATGTCAAGAGTTAATTGAAAGAACTGAAGTTGTTGAAGATGCAAGTATTCCGAGGTATCTCCCATATAGAAATGACAAAATTAACATCTTTGATCCAAATGAAGAGTTAATCGGCCACTTAGAAACTAGTAACGGAAAAGTTGAAAGTATTGGATGCGAAGCACTTGATGAGCCAAACATTCATGCATACATCTCTGATTTGGAAGTTATTGACATAATTTTAGATAGTGATGACCCTTTGAAAGAATTAAATGCTAGGTTAAAAGAAGATATTATTCTTGAAGGTCAAAGTTTTGGAAGTCAAACTAAGCTTGTAGTTTCAAGGATGTTTATCAGGATAGCTAGCTTATTTTAAAGATGGAGCTGGAAGAGTTAAAGAAAGAAATTGAATCCAAAAATCTGCCTTTGGCTGAAAACAATTTGGTTTTTGGTAAGGGAAATCCAAAAGCTAAAATTTTATTCATAGGAGAAGCTCCGGGGGCTAAAGAAGATGAGTTAGGTGTTCCTTTTGTGGGAAGTGCTGGCAAAGAGTTAGATAAACTTCTAAACAGCATCAACTTAGATTTAGATGATGTCTACATCGCCAACATTTTAAAGTATCGACCTCCAAATAATAGGAATCCGAGCATTGAAGAAATAAAAAGTCATACGCCTTTTTTGATTAAACAAATAAGTATTATTAATCCAAAGATTATTTGCACGCTTGGCAACTACGCAACGAAGTTTGTTTTGAGTGGTTTTGAAGTTTTGGGTATGAATAAAATTGAAGGTATTAGTAAGTTGCATGGAAAGCCAAAAAATATTGTTTTAGCTGGAAGTCCAAGAATTGTAATTCCACTATATCATCCTGCTAGCATGTTATACAACCCAGGGCTTAGAAAAGTCTTGGAATTAGATTTCAAAGTTATTTCGAGTTTTCTTTGAATTTTTGTTCTTCTTGCATCTTCTGAGTTGTTTTTATACTTAGTTTAAAGAGTAACTCTTTTTCTTTTTTTAACTGTTCTATCTGAGTATTTTTTCTTTTGAGCTCTTCTCTAAGTATTCTTATTTGCTCATCTTTGCTTATTTTTTTTACTTTCATTTTTCCTCTTGAACTAATTGGTTTATGTCTTCAAAGTTTGATTCGAAGATATGGGTTGAGTTGCTAAGTGTTGTTAAACTTCCAATTTCCACATTTAGGTTTTCTGCTACGTATTTTTGCAGTGAATATATTTGGTAGATGTTTGCTGGCCAGCCAAAAAAGAAGTCTTGGCTTCTAATAACTGCGCTTATTGTGAGTTTCTCTTCGATTATTCTAAAGTATAGCATTATTATTCCTGGTTTGTTTGTGTTTGTGAAATTGCTATCTTCTATAGGGTTGTAAACGCTGACAACTGCTGCCCGTGTTAATGGTTGTTTTTTTAATAGAGGTATTATGAAGTTGTTTATTTGGTTGAATTTGTCTGCAAAGTTAAATATTCTACCTCCATAAGTGTAGTCATACGCCGGATTTAGTATTTCTTTAAACATGACGTTGCTTATCTCTGTTTTTGATGGGTATAACCATTTATGTTGTGCACTTAAATAATCTAGTGGGCCTTCAATTTCTTGTTTTTTTGGATCTTCAATTGTGATTATGACGTTTAATAGCTCTTTTGCTCTTCTGTTATCTATATCTACGTATGTGTAGCCTTCGTTTTTTATTTTCTTTAATTTTTGTTTCCAAACATCTATAGTTTTCATATGAATTTCTCCAATGTCACGCTTTCTGTTCTTTTAACTTCTATTAGGGCTGTTTTGCACTCGTTAAATATTGTTATTAACTGGTTTGTGTCTTTTATGTTTGCAAAGCTGTGATGGCTATCTATTGTTTTTATTATCTCATTTGTTACAACGTCTTTTGTGCTTGTTGGAGTTGTTGTTCCAAGTTTGATTCTGATTCTTGTTGGCAAACCACAGCTTTTGAATATGGTTTCTGATGATGTGCAGAATTCTTTTAATTGTTCTGTTGTGCTTTCAAGTAAGTTTAGTAGTTCATCATCTGAATTTTTTACTTCTGATTCTATATGTTTTAATCTGATGTATGATGTGTTTGCTTGGTAGAATTCTTTTTGCTTGGCTTTGTTTAAGTGGTTTATTTTGAAAAATAGTGTGTCTGCGTTTCTTCTTTGATGTGTCATTGCTTTTATCATGTTTTTTGCAAGCTCTATTATTAGTTCTCTGAATTCAAAGTATGTTAGTTTTCTCTCAAAAACTTTCTTGGCATCTACCACTACTGATGTGCTGCTATATAATAGGCCTGTTAAATCGTTTTTTACTTGGAGGTATTCGTCCCAGTGTTTTCTGCTTACACTGTATGCTCCTTCTTTTCCAAGTATTATCGGACTGTGGTTTATTGCTTTGTTTTGAAAAGACACGTTTGTAATGCCTAGCAGTTTTTTAAAAAGTCGGTTTTTGTTTCCAATTTCTTCTACTGAGGTTAATAGGATTGCTTTCAGGTTTGTTTTTTTTAAGCTTTCAAGAAAATCAGTCATTCTTGCTTGATCTGTACTTTTGGCTTCTAGGAGTAAGTTGATTTGTATGTTGTACTCTTGGCTTTCATAGTCTAGTTTTCTAAGAAATGTTTGTAGATGTTCTGGCTCGTTTTGACTGATTAATGTTTGGAAGTCTTCTATTGCTATCGTGTCAGTGATTGTGACCATTAAATCTTCTAGTAATATGAAAAGTTCTGTTAGTGTTTTTCCTTTCGGGTTTATCAATATAGTTTTTAGTTTTCTGATGTAGTTGCTTTTCGGTTTTTTTATGTAGCCTTTTGATATGAATTTTTCTAGTCCTTGTAAGTCTACGTTTTCAAGCTCTCTTCCTGTGATTGTCTCCACGATTTTTTTTAGTTTGTAATCGTCTTGTTCTTTTTGAGTGTTTACTGCGTAGTGTTTCTCTCCTTTCCCTTTAACGTTTGTAACTATTAGTGTTGAGTCTTGTACTAACGTGTTTAAGTGGTATAGTAGTTTTCTGTGTAGTCTTGCGAGTTCTCTTTTTCCAAGTTTTATAACTTCTTTGTCTTTTGTTGGTGTAGTTATTTTGTCTTGGCATTCCTCGTATTCTTTTTTGAATACGTGTTTTACTAGATCGCTTGTGCTAAGCGGTTTGTTTTTTTCTTTTGTGAATGCTAGGAGTACTTTTTGTTTTTGAGTGTTCATCTCTATTATTGTATTAGTATTATAATATTAATACTTTTTTGTTTCAGAAAATTCCTGAAACAAACGTTTTAGTTTCAGAAATAACTTATTTAATAAGCCTTCTCCATAATTAGTGTTGGACTTTTTGTTCGGGGGCAGATAAACATGAAGGAAAAAGACTTGAGAGTTTTAGGACACTTCAGGAATAATTCCAGAACGAGTTTGACAAAGCTAAGCCGAGACACCAATGTACCTGTAAGCACCATATATGACAAGTTAAAGGAATATGAAAAGAACAACTTAATTTCAAAACACACGTCTCTTATTGATTTTAAGCAACTTGGCTACAACGTTAGAGCAAAGATTTTAATCAGAGCTCACAAAGACAAAAAAGATAGTCTTCAAAGATTTTTAGTCAAACACAAAAACGTAAACAACGTTTTTAGGATTAGTAATGGTTACGACTTTTTGATTGAAACAATTTTCCGAGGACTTGAAGAGCTTGATAAGTTTACAAGGCAACTTGAAGACTTTGATTTTCAGGAAAAACAAGAGTTCTTTGTAATGGAGGATTTGAAAAGAGAAGAATTCTTAACGTACAGGAAGAATTTGAACGTTGTTAAATAGATTTATATATTTAAAGTGCTTTACAGTGTTTGGGTGAGTCTTATGATATGGAAAGCACTAATTTTTTTTAGTATACTTATGGTTGGATGTCAAAGCGTCCAAGAAATTGAAGGGCCTTTTGAATTAGAAGTAACTTCTCAAGGTTTAGAGTACCAAGGAATTATCAATTTGCCAACTCCTTGTCATAATTTAGAAAAAGAAGTATCAAGTATTGACGGTGTTGCAAGGATTGATTTTAACATTATACCACCTGACCCTGATGTTATGTGTGCTCAAGTTATTGACGAGCAAAGTGTTGGTGGTAGTATAAACTTAGATGACGAAGTTCTTGTTGAAATCTACATTGATGGGGAGCTTGTTCAAAGAAGGGTGATTTAAAATGAAAGATAGCACTATTATTTTCGCAGTTATTATCTTAAGTGTTACCATATTGATTTACGGTGCTAACACAACTATGGAAGATAGAACTGTAACTGTTGTTGGAAATGCTGAAGTTGAAGCTGTTCCGGATGTTTTTTATGCTAGCATCGGAGTTGAAATATTAGATGATGATAGCCAAGATGCGCAAAGAAGAGCAAGTGTTATAATTGAAGATTTGAAACAATCTCTTTTTGAGTTAGGTCTTGTTGAGGCTAATATTTTAAGAGAGGAATACAGAGTAAGTCCTAGGTATGATTACAGCCTAAGAACTGCTGAGTTGATTGGGTATAGTGTTTACCGTGGTGTAAATATTAGGGTTGATGATGTTGAACTTGCAGGTCCTATACTTGATGTTGCAAGAGATAATAATGCAAATGTTGTAAGTAATGTCAGATTTGATTTAAGTGATGCTAAACGAAAAGAGCTTAGAGAAACTCTTTTGAAAGAGGCAAAAAAAGAAGCTGAACTTGAAGCTAAATCTGTTATTCAAAGAGGAAGGCTTGGCCCTGCTTTAAAGATCGATGTAAATCAACAATTTTATCCTATGATGAGAAGTGCGGGTCTTGAAGCTATGGACGGAGGCACAACTATTGAGCCTGGATTGGTTACAAGTAGCGCTAGTGTCAGTGTAACTTACAAAATCAGATAATTTTTATATTTTTAATTTTTTTTTAATATTATGAAGAGCATATTTGTATTTAGAAGAGATTTACGCTTAGTAGATAATTCTGGGTTAAACTTTGCTTTAAGTCAAGGAGAAGTTTTGCCGGTGTTCATATTTGACCCACGGCAAAGAAATCATAAATATTTTAGTTGGAAGGCATTTAACTTTTTAATTGATAGCCTTGGCAGTTTAGATGAAGAGCTTAGAAAGCAGGGTAGTAGATTAAACATTTATTTTGGCTCTCCAGAAAAAGTTGTTGAAAGTTTATCAAAAAAATATCAGGCAGTTTTTGTAAATAGAGATTATACTCCATTCAGTATTGAAAGGGATAAGAAAATAAAGGCTGCGTGCAAGGATGCAGGGTTAAAATTTTATAGTTTTAATGATTCAATGCTAAACAGCCCTGAATCTGTTTTTAAAGAGGATAAAACTAGTTACCAAGTCTTCACATCTTATTATAAGAAAGCGTTGCAATTAACTGTTTCAAAGCCAACCACGGTTAACGGCGAATTCTTAATTGATGAAAAAAGTGAGAGTGTTTCTAAGTTGAACTTTGAATTGATTGAGAAAAGCAAAATGAAAGGAGGAAGAGGTGAAGGATTGCGAGTTTTACAAAGCTTAAAAGAGTTTAAAGATTATAATGAAAGAAGAGATTACCCAAGTATTAATACTAGTTTATTGTCTGCGTACTTGAAATTCGGAGTTGTTAGCATAAGAGAAGTCTACCATGAATTACGTGTGTTGTTTGGGGAAAATCACGGACTTGTTAGACAGTTGTATTTTAGGGATTTCTTTACTTACGTAGCTTTTCATAATCCTCACGTTTTTACAGGTGCGTTTGATAAAAAGTATGATTTTATAAAATGGGATGACGATCCTGAGATGATTTTGGCTTGGAAGAGTGGAAAAACAGGGTTTCCTATTGTTGATGCTGGGATGCGTGAATTAAATGACACAGGGCTCATGCACAATCGTGTTAGGATGATTACAGCGAGTTTCTTAACTAAAGATTTAGGTGTTAGTTGGAGAATTGGAGAAGAGTATTTTGCAACAAAGCTTGTTGATTATGATCCTTGCATAAATAATAGTAATTGGCAGTGGGCTGCTGGAACTGGTTGTGATGCTGCCCCTTACTTTAGGATTTTTAATCCTTGGAGGCAACAAGAAAAATTTGACAAGAATTGCGAGTATATAAAAAAATGGGTTCCTGAACTTAAAGGGTTAGCGCCAAAACAAATTCATAATCTGCATAAAGAAAAACCTTTAGGTGTAGATTATCCAAGCCCTATAGTGGATCATGGTAATGCTAGAAATACAGCACTAAAAAGATATAGCTCTTTGTAAAAAAAGAAAAAACAATTCATTAAAAAAAGGAATATTTATATATTTCATATATATTCCATATATGGGTGATATATATGGTGCAAGCTATGATTAAAATATCTAAAAATGCGAATCAAGTACTGAATATTGTTAAAGCCAAATATGGATTAAAAGATAAATCTGAAGCTATAGAAAAAGTAGTTATAGATTACGGAAAAGATTATTTAGAACCTGAACTAAAACCTGAATTCATTGAACATATGAAAATAAGGGAAAAGGAAGATACTGTAGAGATAAAAGATTTTAAAAAACATTTTAACATATAAAAATGTACAAATATGAAATCAGAAAAAGCTTAGAGAAACAATTCTTAAAATTAGCAAAGAAAAACCCTAAACAAGTGCTTGTTATAGAGAAAAAAATAAAGGAAATCATTTCCTGCAAAGACATAAATCACTATAAAAACTTACGCAAACCATTAAATCATCTAAAACGAGTACACATAGATAAAAGCTTTGTGTTAATATTCTCAATAAACGAAAATGGAAAGATAATATTTGAAGAATTCAACCATCACGATGTAATATACAAGACATGAAAAAGAAAAAACAATTTAAAACATTAGATAATCCAATGTGAGATGAGGACTGTAGGAGTTATTGGAGGTTTAGGACCTGAAACAACAGCGAATTTCTATAATGATTTGATATATTTATGTCAAGAAAAGTATAAAGAGGTAAGACCTAGAATTATTATTTCAAGTCTGCCAGTAACTTACGATATGGGAGAAGACTTAATTTTAAACAATAAAGGTATTGAAAGGTATTTGCCTTATATGATTGAAGAAGCTCAAAGATTAGAAAAGGCCGGTTGTGATTTTTTGGTTATTCCTTGCAATTCTGTTCATGTATACATTGATGAAGTTCGTGAATCTGTGAGTATACCCGTTCTTAGCATTTTAGAGGAAACGGCTAAGTTTTTGATTAAAAACAAAATTCGAAAGACAGGGATTGTAAGTACTACTTCAACAATTGATAATAAATTGTATGATTCTATTTTAGAAGAAAACAACATTTTATTTAAAACGCCAAGCTTTGAAGATCAAAAGATTTTGGAAAGCATTGTAATGAATACGACTTACGGAGAAAAAACTACTGAGGATAGAGCGAACTTGATAAAAGTGATAAATGATTTTGAAGATGTGGACTCTGTATTGCTGGCGTGTACTGATTTTCAATTACTGAAACCTTTGCAAGCAAATGTTCATGTCTTTGACACTATGAATGTATTGGCTATTGCAACAGCTGACGAAATATTTAAGAAATAAGTATTGCGAAAAAATATAAACACAGGTTCGTTTTTGATACAATATGGATGCTCGCAAGTTTTTGAAAAGTCAGGATATCAGTTTTAAAAAAAACATTGAACTTCTAAAAGCTAAGGAAGATGTTACAAAACTTTTATACGCTGATTTTTTGGAAGAGGATAATGTTAATTTGAGGTTTGTTAAATTAGGACTTGTTTATTCTTACTACGTAGAATTGATTGCGTTCTTGCTCTATAACTCCTTAAACATTCAAGATTGTAAGTCTGCAGGCCAAGTATTCTCAAAACTTAATAATAGTTATCTAAGCTCTGTAGATTATAAGGTTAGAAATTCAATTCAACACTTAGATTTTAGGATAGAAAATGGTATGCTTTATTGTAAAAACTTGCAAAACAAAGAGCACTTAACAAAGAAAGAATTGGAATTGTTACTTAATAAAACTATTAAGATTTATGAAGATTTAAAAAAAGAGTTGGTTTAAATTGTTATTTTGCCTTGATGTTTTGACCTAAGATTTGTGCTGCTTTATGTTCAGTTACTATCCTTACATCTTCAACTGAGTAGAATGCGTTTTCATCGTATTCTGTAACGTAATTTATTACTTTTCCTACATCTTTTTTATGACAGATAACGTGCAGAGATTTTACTTCTCCATCTGGTCCATCTACTCCTATACATGTAAATGTGTATCTTTTTCTTCTAAGTTCTTCTATTAGGTCTTTGCTGTCTTTATGTGTGATGACTCTAACTATTACTTTTCCGATAAGTATTTTTTGTTCTAGTATTATACCTATGTAGGTTCCAAGACTAAAACCTAAAGCGTAGGCCAGGTACGCGTATATGTTGCTTAAGTTATCCATTATCCTTGTGATGGCTAAGAGCCAAATGAGTACTTCAAAGAACCCGATTACTGCGCTTAGTAGTTTTTCTCCTTTGGATATAAATATTAGTCTTATTGTGCCAAGTGTGACGTCTACTATTCTTGCTATAAGTATTAGGAGAGGTATTATAAATAAGGTTATGAATTGTTCGTTTTGAAGTATTTCTAACATATAGTTTCGTGATTGACTAGCGGGATTTATATATTTTTGCTAATCTATTTTTCTCTGTATAATTTTCCTTTTAGAGAATACAAAGCATTATTCCAATCAGGATGTGAAATGAATCTGGCTTCTGCAACGTATAATTTCCTATTTTTTAATAATGAATCTATGTCTTTTAAAAACAAGTTTCTATACTTTTCTATATTTCTTTTTCCTTTTGAAATGTTACTGAGAATTGTTTTCCTATCATCTGAATGTGTTATTACTTCATCTATGTGTATTTTGCTTTTGCTGGTTGTACATATTGTAAGTCCAGTATCTGTTTTGATTTCTTCGTATTCATGCCCGAATAATCTTATATTATCTAAATATACTTCTACTTCGCCTTTTCCTAGAATTTTAGTTTTATGAGATTCAATCAAGTCCTCTATGGAACCTATTGATATGTTGCCAATCTCTCGCATCTTAATGTTACTATCGCATACAGATTTAAATGTTTTTATAATTATTACTACTTTGTAATTAAAAGGGTTCTGGTTCGATATATTTATTAATTATCATGTATATCTTGTATATATGACAAAGAAAGCTAAAGTGAATCCATACAGTGTTGAAGGAAAAGTTGATTATGATAAATTGATTAAAGAATTTGGTCTTGAAAAGCTTGATGAAAAACTTTTAAATCGTATAAAAAAGCATACTGGAAAACTTCATTTTATGCTGGATAGAAAAATATTTTTTGCGCATAGAGATATGAAATGGATTCTAGATGAGTTAGAAAAAGGTAACAAGTTCTTCTTATACACAGGTTGTGGTCCTTCAGGTCCTATTCACATTGGTCACTTACTTGTTTGGGAGTTTACGAAGTGGCTTCAGGACGTGTTCGATGTAGAGCTTTATTTTCAGTTTACTGATGATGAAAAGTTCTTATACAAAGACAAGAGCTATGAGGAAATTCAAAGTTGGCTTAAAGAGAACATGTTAGATGTGATAGCTGTCGGGTTTAATCCGAAGAAAACTCATTTCATAATTGATACTAAGCATGCTAATCTTTTATACCCTGAGGCTATAAAGGTTGCTAAGAAGATTACGTTTTCGACTATTAAGTCTAGTTTTGGGTTTACTGACAGCAGTAACATTGGCTCCATATTTTTTACGAGTGTTCAGGCTGTACCTGCGTTTCTTCCAAGTATTTTGAAAAAGAAAAAGATTCCTTGTCTTATCCCTCACGCTGTAGACCAAGATCCTCATTTTAGGATTACAAGAGATATCCTTCCAAAGCTTGGATATTACAAGCCAGCAAGTATTCAATGCAGTTTCCTTCCACCTTTGAGTGGAAGTGAAGGGAAAATGAGTAGTACTGACTCTGTGAAAGGTATTTTAACTACTGATAGTTTTAATGATGTTAAATTAAAGATAAACAAATACGCTTTTTCAGGTGGCAAGGATAGTCTTGAAGAGCACAGATTGAAAGGTGGAGATCCAAGTATTGATGTGTCTTTCCAGTACTTGCGTTACATGTTTGAAGATGATGATGCTAAACTT
>SKHC01000086.1 GCA_007117145.1 Candidatus Woesearchaeota archaeon | reverse complement strand
TTGTAAAAACAGGACACGGAAGGCAAAGACCCCCAACAGATCCAGACTGGTTTTACACTAGAAGTGCTAGCGTCATGCTTAAAATTAGAAAGCTTGGCCCAATAGGTGTTAATAAATTAAGTTTAAAATACGGTAACAGAAAGAATAGAGGGATGAGACCTGAAAAATTCGCAGCTGGAAGCAGAAACTTGCTTAGAAAAATCTTGCAACAATTAGAATCTCAAAAGCTAATTCAAAAAGCAGAGATTGGAGCACACAAAGGAAAAATCCTAACTGACGACGGTAACAGGTTAATAATTAAAGCTGAAAAGAAAGGTGAAGGGAAATGACAAGATTCACACACGTTAGCAAAAAACTAAGACTTGCTAAGACCAGAAAACAAACTAGGTGGGCACCATTTTGGACTGTACCAAAGATATACGGACCTGGAAGACAAGTGCACCCTGGAAGACACACAGCTGTAAAGAGAAGCTGGAGAAGAAATAAAACTAAAACGGCATGAGGCAGAAAATGGTTAAAATAGAAAGAAACTACACGATAAACCTTCGAAGAGACTTTGTTAAAGTCCCAAGGTATAAAAGAAGTAAAAGAGCTATAAATTGCGTTAAAATATACTTAGCAAAACACTTAAAATCAGAAGATGTAAGGCTTGGCCGACACTTAAACGAATATATCTGGCAAAACGGGATAAAAAACCCACCAGGAAAAGTAAGCGTTGTTGCTATAAAAGAAGATGATAGAATAACAGCTGAGCTGGCTGGCAAAAAATTCGAAGAATACAAAGTTCAACTTCAACCAAACGAAGAGCCAACAGGACTCAAAGGAAAACTTCAACAAGCACTTAAAGGAAAAGAAGAGGAAAAAGAAGTAGTTGAAGAGCCTGAAGAGAAAAAAACTGAAGCTGAGAAGAAGAAATCAAAATAAATTTATTTTTCTAACTTTTTTTCTAACTTATTTAAACTATCTCCTAGAGCCATGAACACATTATCATGTTTAGACTTAGCAGATTGCTTTCTACACATAGACTCTATTTGATACGGATTATTTGCTAGCAAAGATATTTTTAAAGAATCATAATCTTTGCTTTGATCTGTAAAAGTTCTAGCATACGCACCAACTAACTTTTTTACAACTGTTAAATGGGCCAAGCTTAACTCGTCAAACCCTACTAATTCTATCCCACCACCAAGAGATATAGTCTTAGACATATCATCTTTTTAGTAAATAATGTTTAAAAAGCTTTTGATTTGTAAGAGAATATTTAAAAACAGGCACGGATTACCAAGGTATGAATTGATGTGGGGAGTGTCTTCCCTGAAAATTCAACGTAAGAAAACAAAAATATTGGAGGACAAAACAATGGGATACTTAAAATATGTAAGAAGCGCTTGGAAAACACCAAGCAAAGAACAAAAAGAAGAGCACAAAGCAAGACTAATTCTATGGAGAAAACAACCAGTAACACTTAGAATTGACAACCCAACAAGACCAGACAGAGCAAGAAGTCTTGGCTACAAAGCAAAACAAGGATTCATAGTTGTCAGGCAAAGACTGAAAAGAGGAGGTCGTATGACTGAAGCTGTAAGCGGAGGAAGAAGACCTGGAGCTAGCGGAAGGAATAAAAGCTTAAAAATTAATTATCAAAGAGTCGCCGAGGAAAGGGTTCAGAAAAAACACGTAAACCTAGAAGTTCTAAACAGCTACTACGTAGGAAAAGACGGAAAACACGTATGGTACGAAGTTATCATGGTAGACCCAATGCATCCAAGAACTATGAATGACAAAAACGTGTACTGGACGTTCTTCACTAAGAAAAGGG
The DNA here is from genome assembly GCA_007117145.1 of Candidatus Woesearchaeota archaeon. Lineage (GTDB taxonomy): Archaea > Nanobdellota > Nanobdellia > Woesearchaeales > 21-14-0-10-32-9 > SKIS01. Next base: position 1,886 of record SKHC01000086.1, on the reverse strand, counting down.
TGAACAGAGGACTAACTAGTAGTGGAAGAAGAGGCAGAGGCCTACTTAACAAATAATTATAACAAAAAAATAAAATTTTTTTTCTTTTTTTTATCTTACAAACAAGTTATGCTTTTCTAAACCCTGAAGTTCTTGAACAATCCTTTTAGTTATAGCTTTCTCAGGATCTGGCATTAACTTCACCCGCTTTTTTAAATCAGCAAAGTTTTCAAAAGGAGCATCTTTCCTTTTATCTATGATTTCAAGCATATGCCTTTTACCAACACCTGGCAAAAGCTCAATTATATGAATCCTAGTGTTTAAAGGCTGAGCAGTGTTAAAAAAATTGATGAACCTCTTCTCATCCCCTTTTACTATATCTAAGACTACGTGTTCTAACTCTGCTTTAGCTGTGCTTGTAAGCCTACTATAGCCTAGTTTACCGTTAATGTGATGAATTTTATCTCTCTTCTCACCACCAATGTATACTTGATCGTGAATGTTTAAGTAAACACCTTTCTTTGGAACAAGCTCTAACAAAGTAAAATTATTCGTACCTATACCTTGAACTATAGGAGTCTTTAAATGAATAGGACTTTTATCGCCAACATAACCATTGACCAAAAAATCTAGTACTACTACGTTTTCCTCATATTTCTTATTCATCTCGCATCAACTCCCAATCCTTAAATATTAAATTACTAGAAAAAACAAGTATATAATAGTTTTGATTACTTATACTTAGATGTAACTTCAACTACTCTTTCCTGATTCTCTTTAGAAATAGTTAAAGGATAACCTTGCAAAACAACGTCTAAATCCTTAACACTCACCGGTAAAAGATCAGCGATTTTAACAACGTGCTCAACTTTAAGCCTTGGAATGTCTAACGCTAAAAGCTCCTCTTTCAACTTAGTAAAATCAGCGAGTTTCAACGTAGAAAAACTGTTAACGTACTCTTGAGTTTTACCACTTCTAAAACCTAACTCTTCATCTCTTTTCTGAATAGCTTTCAACTCTTCTTTTAACTCTGCAAGCCCTAAAGGCTCTTTATCTAATATGTTTTGATTTGTCATCATGCCCTCCTCAAATGTACTGGGTGAACCAACACTTTTTTTGGCTTGTCAAAATCTTTGATTTCAACTACGTAGCACTTACCTTGACTACCAACAACCTTGCCAGATTTACCAACAAATCTTGTATGATACTGACCTTTTAAGATGCTAGGCTCTAAGTTTAAATACACCTTCTCACCATCTTTAAAAGTAGATAAGTAATTTTTCAAACTAATCTTACCCTTGGTCTTTATATTCTTAGAATACATAGCCCTTGAACTTCTCCTAACTCCACCTTTTCTTGCCATTTTTATTTACCTTGAGGTTTCTTTTTATCTCCTGTTCTTGGAGCAATCTTATTAATTATAACTTCTGGGATGTTCTCATCAGCCATAGCTTTTCTAACTTCTTCAACAGTTTTATCCTTATGCTCCTCTTGAATCTTCTTTGCCTTAGCTTCAAACATGCTTCTCTTACTTTCAATTTCAGCAGCCATCTTCTTTCTCTCTTCTTCTAAAGCTTGAAGGTCTTCTTGACTAACTTCAGTTTTTTCCTGAGCTATCTGAGTATCAAATTCTCCTTGGTTTACTAGTTTAATCGCATCTAAAGCGTATTTACCTGTAACTTTAACACCCATGCTCTGACAACTACCAATTACTTCTTTGACTTTTTCCTTTAAGGTTTTACCGCTTAAAGCATCCTCTTTCATCTTAGCAATCTTAATTATCTGCTCAATTGCAAGGTCTCCTACGAATTCCTTACTTGGATTACCACTTGCAGTTTTAAGCTTAGCTTCTTGCTTGATTAAAGCACTTGCCGGAGGAGTACCTATTGATATCTCAAACTCTTTAG
>SKHC01000051.1 GCA_007117145.1 Candidatus Woesearchaeota archaeon | reverse complement strand
TTTCTTTTTATCTCCTGTTCTTGGAGCAATCTTATTAATTATAACTTCTGGGATGTTCTCATCAGCCATAGCTTTTCTAACTTCTTCAACAGTTTTATCCTTATGTGCCTCTTGAATCTTCTTTGCCAAAGCTTCAAACATACTTCTCTTACTTTCAATTTCAGCAGCCATCTTCTTTCTCTCTTGTTCTAAAGCTTGAAGGTCTTCTTGGCTAACTTCAGTTTTTTCCTGAGCTATCTGAGTATCAAATTCTCCTTGGTTTACTAGTTTAATTGCATCCAAAGCATGTTTACCTGTAACTTTAACACCCATACTTTGACAACTACCAATTACTTCTTTGACTTTCTCCTTTAAGGTTTTACCACTCAAAGCATCCTCTTTCATCTTAGCAATCTTAATTATCTGCTCAATTGCAAGATCACCTACGAATTCCTTGCTTGGATTACCACTTGCAGTTTTAAGCTTAGCTTCTTGCTTGATTAAAGCACTTGCCGGAGGAGTACCTATTGATATCTCAAACTCTTTAGAATCAGAATCTATTGTTACTTTAACAGGAACTTGCATACCTTTAAAGTCTTGAGTTTTCTTATTGATTTCCGAAACAACATTACCTATGTTTACACCCATTGGACCTAGAGCAGGACCTAATGGTGGTGCAGCTGTTGCTTTTCCTCCTTCTATTAATACTTCAATTGAACTTGTAGCCATTTTCTTTTATTTTGAGAATAACACTTGCTTTATAAAAGTTACTCTTCAGAATCTCTCCTCACAACTTTGACAGCGTCCATTTTAAGCGTGATTGGAATTGGAACTGCAGCTTCAAGCAATTCAACTACAACTTCTTCTTTTGCCTTATCTACACGAGCAATTTTACACTGCTGTCTCTTGAAAGGACCTGAAATAATTTCAGCGATATCATTCTTTTTGATGTTAACGTCTTTTTTAGCTTGCTCTAACATGTGTTCTATCTCTTTATAGGAGATCTCACTTGGTAAAACACCTCTACTGTATGGAATGCCATAAGCTGCTTGCTCAACATCTGTTTTAGACGCTGCTTCAACGAAGATGTAGCCTCTCATACCATGAGGTCTTATAACACTAAAAACATCAACTTTTTTCCTTTGAGCATTACTTGAAAGAAAACTCATAACTTGATCTTCCCTGTTAGCTGTAGTTCTTAAACCAAAAAGCTTCGTAGTAATTTCATTTGAACTCTCTTTTTCTTCTTTAACTGGCTCTTGATCTAACTCTTTAATCTTATCTAACTCCTCTTGAGAGGGCTTGTTTTTTTTCAAAATATCTTCTTCCATTTAAATCACTCTTTAATAAAATACATAAGCGCAAAAACAATTGCTATAACAACTGCAGCAGCTATAAATAAACTTGAAAAATCATCAACAAGTCTTAAAATGAACCCTAAAAGCCCAATTAACAGTATTCCTATAGCAGAAACTTTACTTATAACTTTGTACTCTTCCATCGTTGGCTTTCTTGTAACTCTTAAAACTCTAAGCGCTTCTTGAAAAAACCTTGACAACTTTTCTTTTACCATTTTTAATCAACGAACTCTATACCGAGTTCACTCTCTGTTTCTTTCTTTTTCTCTTTCGGGTCAATTTTACCCACGATTTGACTTGACTTAACCCCTGTAACTACGAGCATAACTCTTATTGCTCCGTTTAAATCATCCATTATCTGAGCACCCCAAATCATCCTAGCATCATGATCTAATTGCTCACTTATCTTCTCAACCACTCTTCTTGCCTCTTCCAAGGTCATGTCAGAGCCTCCTGAAACGTTAATTAAAGCCCCATTAGCACCTGTTATGTCTACGTCAAGCAAAGGATTGTTTATTGCTTTATCTACTGCTTCATCTGCTCTTTGCTCAGAGTCAGACTCACCAACACCTATAAGTGCTACGCCTCCATCTCCCATAACTGCTCTGATGTCTGCGAAGTCAAGGTTTACAAGACCTGCTTTCGTAACTAGTTCTGCTATTCCTTTAACAGCATTAGTTAGGATTTCATCTGCGATTTTAAAAGCTGTGTGAAGTGGGAGGTCTGGAGCTAACTCTAACAATTTATCGTTTGGTATAACAATTAAGGTGTCAACGCTTTTCTTTAAGGATTCTAGTCCTATAACTGCGTTTTCGTATCTTCTTTGACCTTCCATTTTGAAAGGAACTGTCACTACACCAACTGTTAAAGCTCCTTGCTTTTTTGAAAGCTCAGCAACTATGGGCGCAGCACCTGTACCGGTTCCCCCACCCATACCACAAGTAATAAATACCATGTCAGAGCCTTGAAGCGCTTGCTTTATTTCCTGCTCGGATTCTCTTGCCGCTTCTTCCCCAATCTTTGGAATGGAGCCTGCACCTAAACCTTTGGTTAAATCCTTACCAATTAATATTTTCTTATCAGCACTAGTATATAAAAGATCTTGAGCATCAGTGTTAATACCTATGGTTTCAGCACCAACAATACCTATCTCTGTGATTCTGTTTATAGTGTTGTTTCCTCCACCACCGCAACCAAACACCTTAATTTTTGCTTTTTGCTTTGAGAGCAATTCCTCTAACTCCGCGTCTAAAACGTTTGATTTTGGCTCAACATCAGAACCCTTAACATCTTTTATTGTATAATTCATACGTTATCCACCCATAAATATGATTAACTGAGGGCTATTTAAACTTTTTTATTCTCCTTTGGCTTTTCAAACACAAACTCAGCCTTAGTGTTCATAGTCTCTTGTATTTCTTTATTTAATATGTCTTGTAATTGGTTTGGAACTTCTATGCCTGTCTTTATTTTTAATTGGTCTTTTTCCACTTCGACTTTGTTTGTAGGAATACTTAAAACTTTTAATAAGCCTTGAATTTGCTCTTTTTTATCATCAACTTTTCTTATGATTTCAACTTCGTAAGATACTGGTTTTCCAGCTAGAGGATGATTAAAATCAACTATGACTCTCCCACCTGAAATGTTTCTGACAACTCCTAATTGGTCATCGATGTTGAGTTCTAACCCAACGAATGGCTTGATGTTTTGCTTTGCGAAAAGCTTCATTGGCATAAGTTTTAACTTCTTAGGATCTTTTTTTCCAAACCCTTCGTGTTCTGACAAAGTTATTTTGTGCTTTCCAACTTTTAAACCTTCAAGCTTACTATCTAAACCCGGTAAGATGTGGCCTCTGCCAACACAGATAATTAACGGAGAATAATCTCCCTCTTTAAACTCATTTTTTTTTGCAATTTCCTTGTTTGTAGTATCGAAAACTTGACCTTCACTTGTAAACCCTGTGTAGTCAATTTCTATGAAATCCTTGTTTTTTATCATTTTTATTACTTCCCCAGTTCATTTTAGCTTGAGTAAAAGCGTAATTTAGAACCAATAACAAAAATGGACACACATATTTTTTATAAATGTTTCTATGGAAACTGCAAGGATTCATTTTGATAATAGCTACTTAATTAGAGAAAAACAGATAATTTTGGACAGCAACCTAGCAGAGTTATATGGTGTAGAGACAAAACAAATAGATAGAGCAATTAAAAGAAATACATACCATTTGCATTCACTTCACAGGGAGTTGATGAGTTTTGGGAGCGTTATTTGACAGGAAGATTTAAATATTAATTATCACTAGTTTTTGATAATGTCAAAAATAAATGATAATATTAAAAGTCTTTCCGAACATGAAGTCAGAGTTCTTG
>SKHC01000015.1 GCA_007117145.1 Candidatus Woesearchaeota archaeon | reverse complement strand
TTATATTTTCTAAGAAGATATTCATTTTTTAATTCCTTAAGGTCTCTAGATAAAACAACTAAAAGGTCAATATATTTTGGATTAATAAATTGGGAAAAATGGCTTTCAAGAATTACTGGTTCTGATTGTATTTCTAGTTGATTTTCTAAATCTATAAGAAGACGTTTTAAATCAAAATCAAATGTTTGTATTTGCGTTTTTTTTTGAAGTTCATAATTTTTAGCTAGTCTGGATAAATCAATGGTTTTGAATGATAAATCATTTGATAATTTGTTAGCTATTGTTGTTTTACCTGTTCCAACACTTCCAGTTATTGCAATTCTCATTTATTCTATCCACTCCGTTGGTTCTCCTTGAAAACTAACATATATCTCTGGATATATATTTTTTTCTGATAAAGAAGATTTAATTGTTATATACGAATTTTCATATGTGTTAGTATTTTCACTTATATGAGATAATATTATTTTTTTAGAATTATCAACACGAATAATAGTTGGCGAAGGAAAATCAGGATGTTTATCTTTAATTAAGCTAATCACATTCTTCTCTAACTTTCCTCTATTTTCAAAAGCATTATCCTTAATTAGCTTTACAACAATATTTTTATTAGGATTTTTTATCTTAACATCAAAAATGGGGTACTTATAACCCTTAGAAAGCTTTTCTATAGAAATAATATCTGCTCTTTCCCATTTTCCCTTAACAATTTTAACTAAATCAGCCTTCATAGTTTCAATTTGAATTATCAATTATTTTAAGCTTTACAAAAAAACACAACAGGTGCATATGGTAGAAACATTTATATATGTATCAAAAGACAACAAATATAATAAAAAAGAGTAATTATTTTCAACAGTAAAAAAAGAGGTGTGGAAATGGATAAGAATAGTGCATTAGTTTTATGGTTTGATCAACTTGGAATAGAAGATGTTCCATTAGTTGGAGGAAAAAATGCTTCCCTTGGGGAAATGTATAGACTTCTAACAGAAAAAGGAGTAAATATCCCAAACGGATTTGCTCTAACAGCTCACGCTTACAGATTCTTCTTAGAAAAAGCAGGAGTCATGGAGAAAATTCAAAAAACACTTTCAGACCTAGACACCTCAAACATGAGAAACTTATCCACAAGAGGTCACAAAGTAAGAGAAATAATTAGAAGCGCTGAATTCCCGCAAGAGCTAAAAGAAGCAATAATTGAAGGCTACAGAAACTTATGTATACAATACGGAGACCATACAGATGTAGCAGTAAGAAGCTCAGCAACAGCAGAAGACCTGCCAGACGCAAGCTTTGCAGGCCAACAAGAAACATACCTAAACATCAAAGGAGAACATCAACTATTAGATGCGTGTAAAAAATGTTTTGCAAGCCTATTTACAAACAGAGCAATAAGTTACAGAGTAGACAAAGGATTTGACCATTTCAACATAGCATTAAGCGTTGGAATCCAAAAAATGGTAAGATCAGACCTTGCAAGCTCAGGAGTAATGTTTTCCATAGACACAGAAACAGGATTCCAAAACGCTGTATTCATAACAGGAGCATACGGACTTGGAGAAAACGTAGTCCAAGGAGCAGTAAACCCAGACGAATTCTACGTATTCAAACCAACTCTAAGAGAAAGAAAAAAACCGATAATATACAGACAAGTTGGAGAAAAAGCAATCAAGATGATATACAATCATCAAGGAAACAACCCTGTAAAAAACGTTAATGTCCCGTTAGAAGAAAGAGACAAGTTTTGCGTTTCAGATGATGAAGTAATAACACTTGCAAAATGGGCAGTAATAATTGAAGATCACTACTCAGAAAAAGCAGGATACTTCAAACCAATGGACATGGAATGGGCAAAAGACGGAGAAACAGGAGAGCTATTCATAGTACAAGCAAGACCAGAAACCGTTCAAAGCAGAAAAGACCAAAACAAACTGATCAAATACGTAATAAAAGAAAAAGGGGAAGTAATTTCAACCGGGAAAAGTGTAGGTGAGAGAATCGGGCAAGGAAAAGCAAACGTCATAAAAGATGTAAAAGACATAAACTTGTTCAAAAAAGGAGAAGTACTAGTAACTGACATGACAGACCCAGACTGGGAGCCGATAATGAAAATTGCTTCTGCAATAATAACAAACAGAGGAGGAAGAACTTGTCACGCAGCAATTATTTCAAGAGAGCTTGGAATACCATGTCTAGTAGGATGCGGAACTGCAACAAAAGACATACACAACGGACAAGACGTCACAGCAGACTGTAGCCAAGGAGACACAGGATACGTATACAAAGGACTTATGCCTTTCGAAATAGAAGAAACAGACATGGCAAGTCTTCCTGAAACAAAAACCAAGATAATGATGAACCTTGCAACGCCAAGCCAAGCATTTGAAAAAAGCTTTTTGCCAAACGAAGGAGTAGGACTTGCAAGAGAAGAATTCATAATTAATGGAAGTATAATAGTGCACCCATTGGCACTTCTTGGATATGAGTCTATAGAAGACAAAAAGCTAAAACACAAAATAGATGAAATCACAAAAGGATACGAAGACAAAGCACAATTCTTCGTTGACAAACTAGCGGAAGGAATAGGAATGATTGGAGCAGCATTTTATCCAAAACCAGTAATAGTAAGACTAAGTGATTTCAAAAGCAACGAATACGCAAACCTGGTAGGAGGACATCTGTTTGAGCCAAAAGAAGAAAACCCAATGATTGGGTGGAGAGGAGCAAGCAGATACTACTCAGAAAAATATAGGCCAGCCTTCGATTTAGAATGTAGAGCTCTAGTAAAGGTAAGGGAAGAATTTGGACTTAACAACGTCACAATAATGATACCTTTCTGTAGAACAGTAGAAGAAGGAAAAAAAGTCCTACAAGTAATGGGTGAAAACGGATTAAAACAAGGCGAAAACGGACTAGAAGTATTTGTTATGTGTGAAATTCCAAGCAATGTAATTCTTGCAGAAGAATTCCTAGATATATTTGATGGTTTCAGTATTGGAAGTAACGATTTGACACAACTAACACTTGGAGTTGACAGAGACTCAGAGCTAGTAAGCCACGTATACGATGAAAGAAACGAAGCAGTTAAAAAACTGCTAAGAGATGTAATCAAAAAAGCAAACGATAGGGGCAAATACATAGGAATCTGTGGTCAAGCACCAAGCGACTTCCCAGACTTTGCAGAATTCATCGTAGAAGCTGGAATACACAGCATGTCACTAAACCCAGACACAGTTGTGAAAACAAAACTAAAAATTGCAGAAAAAGAAAAACAGTTAGGACTGCAATAATTTTTTTTAATCTTTTTTTATTTCAAAAGCAAAGCACTGCCAAAAATTTTGCCAGTATAATTATCATCAGGTTTTTCATAAAAAATGTTTCTTTGAGACTCTGGAAGCTCTTTAAACAAAACTCTTGGCTTACTTAAAACGGCATATTCTGCTCCTAAGTCATCAAACTTTTTTCTAAGTTCATTTCTTAAAAAATTAAGATTTACAGCACTGTTAACATTTGGAAAATTTACAAGGTCTTCAATTCTATTAAACCTGTTATCAGCATCAATTATATAGTTATGTAACCCAAGTATTTCATTAAAAACATCTTTTTCGGTGAACACCTGATCTTCTTCTAAAGCCATCACTTCAAGATTTTTTACACTAACTCCTGGTTTAGAATTCTTGTATATTTCTACTCTGCCAAAAACAGTATTGTCTTCACCTAAGAAATTCATAATAGTGGAGCGTGTTAGAAT
>SKHC01000088.1 GCA_007117145.1 Candidatus Woesearchaeota archaeon | reverse complement strand
TTTAGAATAATGAAAGACAAAAACTATCCAAAACACAAAACTAAACTAAAAAAAATAATAAGCGAAACAAACAAAAAATTAAAGGAAATAACATGACAAAAAAAATAGTGGAAGTAAAAAACGTGTGGAAAATTTACAAGATGGGTAAAACCAAAGTAAATGCGCTGAGAGGAATAAACGTGGAAGTAAAAAAAGGAGAATTCCTAGCAATACTTGGACCTTCAGGAAGTGGAAAAAGTACATGTATGAACATAGTAGGATGCCTAGACACACCAACAAAAGGAGAAGTATTCTTAAGTGGAAAAAACATAGCCAAAATGAGCGAGTCTGACCTAGCACAAGTTAGAGGAAAAAAAATAGGATTCATATTCCAACAATTCAACTTATTACCATCACTTACAGCAAGAGAAAACGTAATGCTGCCGATGATGTTTCAAGGAGTACCAGTAGAGCAAAGACTAAAACAAAGCAAGAAATACTTAGAACTAGTAGACCTTGCAGACAGAATGAATCACACACCAAACCAATTATCTGGAGGCCAGCAACAAAGAGTAGCAATTGCAAGATCACTTGCAAACGAGCCAGAAATGATACTAGCTGATGAGCCAACAGGAAACCTAGATAGTAAAACAGGAAAAACAGTGATAGAATTCCTAAAAAAACTAAGAAAAGAGCAAGGAACAACAATAGTTGTAATAACACACGATGAAAAAATAGCAAAAGAAGCAGACAGACAAGTATACATTAAAGACGGAATGATCGTGAAATCACTACAAGAAGACACATCAAAATACATTCAGGAGGAACAATAAAATGAGAGGAAAACAAGTAATAGTTATGCTAATGCTAATATTTGCAATAAGTGCGGTATCAGCAAGCGGAGCATCAATAATAGTAGATAAAGCAATGCAACAACCAATACCTGCCCAACCAGGCCAAACAGTAGAAGTCTGGGTAAACGTAAGAAACGTTGGAGGCGCAGACGCAAGAGACATAGAAATAGTCTTTGAAGACTCACACCCATTCAGATTACTATCTGAAAGAGACAGAGTTAGAAACATAGAAGTCCTTGGAACACAAAAAGACTTTGTAATAAAATACACAGTACAAGTATCAGCAGACGCACCTGAAGGAACAAGCAACATAAACCTTAGGTATTCAATTGGAAACTTCAGAGGAGAAACATTCAAACTAATTCCGGTAGAAGTTAAAACAAGCGAAGCAATAGCTGTAATTAACAGAGTAACTCAAACCCCAAGTCAAACAGCACCAGGCGAAGAATTTCAAGTAACAATTAGCATAAACAACATAGGAGGATCAAACCTTAGAGACTTCACCATAGGATTAAACCTTGAAAGAGAACTTGGACCTGGGGATATGATAATAAGAGAAAGTCCTTTCATGCCAAGAACTGCAGGAACAACAAAGTCAGTAAACAGAATACAACCAGGACAAACAAGTGAATTCACATTTGAACTAATAGCAAACCCAAACGCTATGACCTCGCTTCACAAAGTACCTGTGATGATGAGATACTACGATGACTCTGGAGAAGTGCAAGAAAGACACGATATGATAACACTAACAGTAAACACAGACTTTGAATTACACGTAGCTGTAGACAGTTCAGAGCTAAACACAAACCAAAGAAGAGGAGACGTAACCTTCATAGTGGTAAACAGCGGACTTGCAGACTTAAAACTAGTAAACATGGAAATACTAGAAAATGAAGACTTCGAACTAATAAGTCCAAGCAATAGAGCTTACCTTGGAAGCCTTGAAAGCGATGACTTTGACACAGCAAGATTTAGAGTTAACGCGAAAGCACAAGAGCAAGTAACTTTCCCTGTAACGTTAACATTTAGGGATAGTTTAAACAACCAACACACCAAGCAATTTGAAGTAGTACACAAACTCGCAGAGCCACCAAAAAACGGGAACGGCCAACTAATCATACTATTAGTAGTAGTACTTGTTATTGGAATTTGGTATTACAGAAGAAGAAAAAAGAAACTCTTAGAGCAAGAAGAATAAGCAAAGGTTGATGAAATTGATTCAAGACTACGCGAAATCTGCTCTGAGAAACATAAGGCGAAGAAGTCTTAGAAGTTGGCTTACAGTCCTTGGAATAGTAATAGGTATAAGTGCTGTAGTAGCACTAATATCTTTAGCTGCAGGACTCCAAACAGCCATCTCAGACCAATTCTTACAACTTGGAGCAGATAGAATCATAGTACAAGGAGGCGGAGGAGCGTTTGGTCCGCCAGGTGCTAGCGTAGTAACTCCAATAACGAAAGACGACTTAGAAGTTGTTCGAAGAGTACAAGGAGTAGAAGAAGCCCTTGGCAGAATAATTCAAAACGGTGCGGTAGAATACAGAGGTACAACAGGATCTGCATTCATTGCATCAATGCCTCAAACAACAACTGAAAGAGACTTAACAATAAGGTATTCCTCCTACAAAATAGAGGAAGGAAGAATGATACAACCTCAAGACAGATACCAAGTAATAATAGGACACACATTTACAGACAGTCCTGTGTTTGGAGAAACCTTGAAAGTCAGAGACAGAATAATAATAGAAGGCAAAGAATTCACAATAATTGGAGCACTTGAAAGAACTGGAAGTTTTCAAACAGATTTCAGCATGATAATAAACGAAGATACAGCAAGAGAAATATTTGACAAACCAACCGAGTACAGTGTAATCCAAGCACAAGTAGGAAACGTAGAAGAAATAGATTTAGTAGTAGAAAGAATAGAACATGCACTTCGAAGACACAGAAACGTAGAGCTTGGAAGAGAAGACTTCCAAGTAGGCACATCACAAGACGCTCTGGCAACAATAAACACAGTTCTTAGCGTAGTAACAATAGTAGTAGTTGGAATAGCAAGCATCAGCTTGTTAGTTGGAGGCGTTGGAGTCATGAACACCATGTATACCAGCGTACTTGAAAGAACAAGAGAAATAGGTATCATGAAATCAGTTGGAGCTAGAAACCAAGACGTGTTTTACATATTCTTATTTGAATCAGGATACATAGGACTCGTAGGAGGACTCTTTGGAATAATAATTGGTGGAAGCTTAGCAAAAGGCGTTGAGATAATTGGAAGCATAGCAATGGGTCCTGGACTAATACAAGCAAGCATAACTCCAAGTCTGATAATTGGAACACTACTATTTTCATTCATAGTTGGAGCATTAGCAGGAACACTACCTGCCTTGCAAGCAAGCAAACTAAACCCAGTAGAGGCACTTAGAAGATGAAATCAGAATACTTCAAACTAGCACTAAACAACTTGAAGAGCAGAAGACTTAGAAGTTGGCTTACAATGCTTGGAATAATAATTGGAATAGCTGCAGTAATAAGTCTTGTAACACTTGGACAAGGACTCCAACAAGCAATACAAGATGAATTTCAAGAACTAGGAATGGACAAATTACTCGTAAGCCCAAGAGGAGACAGATTCTTAAACGTTGCTCAAGATCAAGACGTTTTAACAACGGAAGATTTAGATGTAATAAGAAACGTTCCCGGAGTACAAAGAGCAGGATACTACGTGTTAAGATTTGGACAAATATCTTGGGGAAAAGAAGAATTCGGATTCTACTTCATCACAGGAGTTGAGATGGGAGATAGCTACGACTTACTAGCAGGTATAATGCCAGTAGAGGTAATTGAAGGCCGAGACTTAAGACAAGGAGACAGAAGAAGAGTAATAGCAGGTTATGACTTTGCAAACTTTGCAGGATTCACAGACAAAATGAGACCTGGGACAAACATACAAATAAACGGGTTAGACTTCCAAGTCGTAGGCATAAATGAAAGAATAGGAAACCAATTCGATGACAGATCATTAATTTTAACACTGGAAGGATTCAAAGACGTTTACGATGTCAAAGACTCAGTAGATGAAATACTAGTACAAGTAAACCCTGGAGTGCAACCATCAGACACAGTGCCAAGAATAGAACAAGCACTTCGAAGACACAGAGACTTAAACGAAGGAGAAGAAGACTTCCAAGTAGAAACCTTTGAAGAACTAATCGAAAGTTTCATGGATATATTCGCAGCAGTCACAGTTGTAATAGTTGGAATAGCAAGCATAAGCTTGTTAGTTGGAGGCGTTGGAATCATGAACACAATGTATACGAGCGTACTTCAAAGAACAAAAGAAATCGGAGTGATGAAAGCAATCGGAGCTAGAAACTCAGATATAAGAACTTTGTTCTTATTCGAATCAGGACTCTTAGGACTCGCCGGAGGAGTAATAGGTATAATAATAGGGGGGAGTATAAGCAAAGCAATAGAATACATCGTAGTAGTAGTGTTAGACCAACCCTTGCTGTCAGTAAGTTTTCCAGCATGGCTAATCATAGGGACATTGCTATTCTCATTTACAATCGGAATGCTAAGCGGGTATCTCCCAGCAAAGCAAGCCAGTAAATTAAACCCAGTAGATGCACTTAGAAGTGAGTAAAGCTACACTCCCAAAAACTTAAGCAGCTCAAACACGAGAATTGCTGGCCATACAAAGCTTTTAATTATGCCCCAAACACCCATCCAAAAACTACTTGCCGTTGAAACGTAGTAAACAATTGCTCCAATAACTCCTAAAGCATAAATAGCGCTTGAAGAGCCAGAATCAACACCTTTAGACTTACTTTTTTTTGCCATAAAACATACTGGCATAATTAAGTATATAATTTTTTCTAAAAAAAAACACAAAAATATATAAACAATATGTAGTAAAATTGTATTATGGTATTTAGAAGGGGCCCAGATGAAGAAGAGAAGAAAAGAATTCATGATGAAGCTTTTTCTTTGATAAACAACATAGTTAATGAATTTGAAAAACTAGGTTTAAACCACACCCAACAAAAAGAGTTTTCACGAATACTAGAAAACAAAAATATCACTTCTAAAGTAAGAGCTTATCGTAAGATGATAGGATACTTAAATGTTTTAGATAATATACTAAAGTATTACAGACCCCATTTAGAAAAAAGAATAATGGATGAATACTATAAGATTGTACTGGCCATGGATGCGTTGGAGCTAGATAATAACAAATACTTGTGAATTTTTTAATTAAACACATCACTTTTTAAAAACAAGCAATTAACTTCTATATGGAAATTAATTATTTTTTCCAAAAATATTATATACAAAAACTGGCTATCCAACATAGCATGAAAAAAAAGTTTAACCCAGTTCTAATACTTTCATACTTAACAGCACTAGTATTAACGTTTCTAATATTTAGACCTTTCCTAGCATCAATAATACTTGGAATGGTACTTGTAATGTTTTTATACCCGGTAAACAACAAACTAAAACAATACATTAAAAATCCCTCATTGAGAAGTCTTGCAATGTTGGGTTTAACCATTATGATTGTAATAATTCCTATGGTTTTCATGATAATAAGCGTTACAGATCAAGCAAGATCTGTATACAATGAAGTCTCAGATTTAGAACTAGGTGAAGTAAACCAAGTTGTAGAAGGATACACAGGCTTTAGCATAGACGTTGAAGAGCAAATAATGCCAATAATAACTGATGTTAGAGACTTTTTAACTGGCAGTATTAGAAGCATAATAACATACGCATCAGAATTACTAATTAAAGTATTTGTAATGTTTTTCGTTTTATACTACGGATTTAAAGAAGGAGATAAAATGGTAAGAAAAATAATGGAGCTATTACCATTTTCTGCTAAACACAAAAAAGAATTACTTGATAACGTTAAAAACGTGATATGGGGAGTTCTATACGGACAATTACTAGTAGCTATCCTGCAAGGATTTGCAGGTGGAGTGGCATTTTGGATACTTGGACTTCCAAACCCTATGTTTTGGGGATTAGTTATGGGAATACTTAGCTTTATACCTTTGCTTGGCCCACCAATAGTTTGGGTGCCAGCAGCCATAATAAGTTTCTATCAATCAAACATATGGACAGGAGTAATACTAATAATATTTGGAGTCTTAATTATGAATATAGACAACATATTAAAGCCCAAGTTAATAGGTTCAAGAGTCGGGCTCCACCCATTAATAATCTTAGTTGGAATACTTGGAGGAATCGCACTATTTGGCGTTATAGGTTTCATCATAGGACCAATAGTACTTAGCTTGAGCCTTATCATGATAAGACTTTTTAATGAAGAATACTTATAACTCGAAAAGTAATTCAAACAAGGTAGAGCTACTCCAAAGCTGAGCAAAACAACCCTTACTTGAAAGTTGTTTAGCACTACTAACTTCTGCAAGATTACCAATCGCAGACATCTCGTTTAATTCTTTAGTGCTAGCTAAAACAATTTTATCAACGTATTTTTTATACTTTTTAGAATTCAGACGATGCATACATAATCCTGCTAAGTTATTTACAAAAAACCAACTATCACCTCTGTGATAACTCTCATTAGTGATACCTGTGTAAGTATCTCTAAACAACTTGTGGTTTTTTGAAATACTACTAAAACCACCCCATTCAAGCCAACAATTATCAATTACAACATCAAACGTTTTCTCCCACTCTTTTTTAGAGAGCAAGTCAGGATAAACATAGTAAGCCAAAAAAACATTAGGCCGAACAGTATTACTTGGTCGTTCAATAAAACCATCACGTAAATAATCAACAAATAACTTATCTTTCACTTTTTTTCTAGTTTCATACTCTCTCTTATCTAATTCAAATCCAAGCTTTGAATTAATAATATTAATCAACCTGTAAACCCTCAAAAACAAAGCTTGAATCTCAACTCTAAAACCTCTTCTAAAATCATTTTCGCTACTAGTATCCATCCACGTTTCCAAATCATCATTGAAAAGCAAACCATCTCTAATCTTTGGACTTAACTTTTTAAGAGCTAATTCAAACTCTTTTTTTATCTCAGACAAAACCTTATCATCTAAGTTGTAACCATCAATTAATTCGCAATACCTTAAAGCAAGCCAGCCAAGACTATCAACACTTCCAAGCTCGCTTTCAGGATACCTGTTTTTAACGTAACCCAAATCATCAATCCTTTTAAGATGACGGTTTAAAACTTCAAAAACAAACTTATAATCTTTCTTTAAAATAAATGGCTTTAAACCAATCAATTCATCTCTTGCCCAAAACTGGTAAAACCAAGGAAGACCTGCAAACAAACCATTAAACTTATCCTCATATTTTAAACTAGTCACAGCATTAAAACAAACATCTAAATCATTTTTTGGAACTTTCAACTTTCTAGAACTCACAGGTTTTTCATCAAAACAAAACTCTAATTTTAAAGAGCCATCAACTTTTGTTTTCAAACCCTCATTTACAAAAAAATCACTCCTAGTTTTCCTCTCTAAATCATAAACATAATTTCTTTGAACCCAATTCTCATCATAATCAAAAGAATCAATCCCTTTGATCTTCATAACCCTTCTATCTTTTAAATCAGCTAAGCTGTCATCAGCATACTTTTCAAAAACGACTTCTAACTCATGCTTATTTTTAGAAACTTTAAATATCCTTCCAACATCTGAAAAATCATGTATCCTTCTAAAATCAAAACTAATAATAGCATCTCCACTGTAGCCAGAAACCTCCCATACCAAAGTACTACTATCTTTAAAGCTAAAAACTTCTTTAACCCCTCCACTACGGCGAATTATCTTTGAGCCAAGAGCCTCAATACTTGTTACGTCAACATCTAAACTAATATTTTCAATCGTCTTATACAACTCTAACTCATCTCTTAGCATAAAGAACAGACCTTGATAGTGAGTTATGTTTGGACTTGCAAAACTTACAAAGCCACCAGTCTTAGTAGTAAGCATGAAACTCTTCATTTTTACATGTCAATCAAAGAAAGATCACCCAAATTTAAACTCTTGCCCCTAGCGCTTACAACGTTTTTAGCACCAATAACTGACTTGTTCAAATTAGCATCTGTAACCCTTGACTCCTCACCCACAATACTATTTCTAATAATACAACCCTCGATTGTGCAATCACGACCAATACTTACATGAGGTCCGATAACACTATTTGTAATCTTGCAACCCTCACCAATATAAACTGGTTTTATAATCACACACTTAGTTGGCGTTTGACTTTTAATATTATTATTTTTAAGCAAATAAGAATTAGCTTCCAAGATGCTGTCTAAACTTCCAAAGTCTTTCCAAGTTTTAACCTCTCGGCTTAAAAGCTTAGCTCCATTATTTATCATAATCTGCATAGCATCAGTTAACTGGTACTCGCCTTGATTTAATATGTCATTATCAATTATGTGCTTTATAGCTTTATGCAAAACCTTCCAACTCCTAAAATAATACATACCAACCATAGCCTCGTTACTATCAATAACCGCTGGTTTTTCAATCAACTTAGAAATATAGTTTTCATGGTGGAATACAACCCCAAACCTTCTTGGATCATCAACTTTCTTCGTCCAAATTATCCCATCGTGAAACCCTTTCTTAAAATCCTTAAAATCAGCTTCAATCAAAGTATCAACAAATAATATGAAAACGTCCTCGTCCTTTTCAAACTCACCTCTAGCTTGATGAATTGCATCAGCAACTCCTCTTCTTTCTTTTTGCAAAACAAAGCTAAACTTAAACTTATACTTAGATTTTAAGTACTTCTCAAGCTTTGGGTTATGCTCATCTAAAACGAATATAACTTCAGAAAAATCAAGCCCTTTAACTCTGTCAAGTACGTGACTTAGAATAGGTTTGCCTGCAACCTCAAACAAAGCTTTAGACTTATTAAAAGTGTGAGGTGCTAACTTTGGACTATAACCGGCCATAGGAACGATAAGTTTCACTTTTTAACCACCCAATATAAATAATCTGATTATTTATATAAACTTTGTGATTGAGATACATTTAAATACCTAAACCATAAAATAATAGAGATATGGGGGTGTTAAATTGAACTTAGACATAGAGATAAAACAAGCATTAAAGCAAAGACCTGACTGGACAGCTAAAAGAGCACTAGAAAACGCAAATAACTACGTTGAAGGAAAACTAATAACAAAGTATAACTCAAAAGATATAACTCCACTAAAACAAGAAGATGTGGAAGATACCAAAAACTATTCTGAAACGGACTTAAGAAAAGTAGAGCAAGATGGAATAACTCATGTAAAACAATCAAAACTAGCATACTTTGTAATGGCAGGGGGCATCTCAACAAGCATGGGAGGCTTATCAAAAGCTCAGTTAATAGCAAAAAACAATTTGACATTTTTAGAAATAAAACTAAACCATGTAAGATACATGCAAGAACAATACGATTGCAAAATACCATTCATACTAATGACAAACGAAGATACAGATGAAGACATCACACAGTTCTTAAATGAAAAAGACAGATTAAAAAACATAGATCTCATAAAAATAATCCAACCACAAACAGTAAGATTTGAAGAAACAAACCAAGGATTAAAAGTAGCAAAAATAAACGAGAAAGTAAGCTACGCCCCCGGAGGCCACTACGATTCATTCATACTACTAAAAGAGATAAAAGAAGAATTAGAAAGAAAAGGAATAAAAACCATATACTTAAACAACATAGATAACCTTGGAGCAACAATTAACCCTAAACTAATAGGTATGCACTTAAACAAGAAAAGCTACTTCACATGCGAAATTTCAAGGAAAGAACCTGATGACAAAGGAGGAACATTTGCAAGAATAAATGGCGAGCTACGATTATTAGAAGGCCCAATGGTGCCAGAAGACTACAAACAACAATTTCAAGACATACAAACAAACAAGTACTTCAACACAAACCTAATATACATAGACACAGACATCTTCAACTACTTTGATGAGATAAACCCAAAGGTACCAACTTTTATCAACCAGAAAGTTATTGAAGGAAAACAAGTATTTGGATTTGAAGCAGCAATAGGCCTTGTGTTTGGAATGAAAAAATCAGCATTGATAAACGTACAAAGGCAAGAAAGATTCATACCTATAAAATTCTTATCAGACCTTTGGCTACTTAGAAGTAACTTCATAAAACTAGACACCAAGACATGGAGTGTTTATCAGCAAAAACAAAGAAAACCTCAAATCAAGCTAAACGAAGAATTCATATCAAACCTTGAAGACTTCAACACGAAAATAGCAGATGGTGGTGAAACAACAGATTTCTTAGAACTTGAAAGCTTAGATTGGCAGGCACAAACCGGTAACGTAGAAAGCAAAGTAAAATTCAAAGGAAAAGTAGTGATAACACAAGAAAACTGCTACGTAAAAGAAGGTGAAGTTGTAGGATTACTTTGAAACTGCGAGGTTGTGAGCTTTAAAATAGTTTTCAATAAGCTTATCCCAATCAACAAGCTTAGCATTTCTCCTACTATTTACGCGCTCACTAATTTTTTGTTTTTCACTAAGCTTAGAAAAACTAACAAGCTCTTTAGAAAGTCTTTTCGTAAACTCTTCTTTTGTTTTACCTGAAACAACCTTAACTCCTTTTTTGTGCTTGTCAATGTATTGGCCAAACCCTGAAAAATTAGAAGTTATACAAGGAACACCAGCAGCTAAACTCTCAACTGGAGTATACCCCCAAGGCTCATAGTAACTAGGGAAAACCCCAAGGTCACAACCAGCGATTGCCTCATAGTAAGTCATATCCAAGTACCCATCACAACCATTTAAGTACTCAGGATAAATAATAATCTTAATATTTCTAGATTCGTTTAATCTTTTATCAAAAATACCTTTAATTAAAGGATCTTTATCATCACCAAACTTGTGAGTTACGCTCAAAGCACTACTATAAGTTTTCAATTTACTTTTTATAACTTCCAAGCTTTCATCTTTCGTGTAAACACCTGAAAAGTCTTGAGTTCTATTAACAAGCTTCATATAATTCAAGAACTGGTTTTGCTCGTTTTGATTAGACTCATTTTCCATTGCTAGGAAAAACAAAACAATAACTTCCTTTTTTGTAGATTTAACACATTTTTCAAGTTCAGCTAACGCATCTAAGAAAACATCCAAGCCTTTCGCTCTAAACTCATACCTACCTCCAAAATAAAGTATCATGGGATTCTTATACTTCTTTGGATAACTTAAACTATTTGCAAGGTTAATAATTCTCTTTCTACTGCTCTTTCTGACTTTGCTGTGATTATTTGGAAAATAACTATTATCAATACCGTTCAAAACTAACACTTCAGGCTCCTCCCCTAAAAACCTAGCACATTCTTCACCCGTAACTTCACTTACAGTTGTAAAAACATGACTATGCTTAGCTGCAGCTTTCTCAGCTGTAAACTTAGCTAAAACTCCAAGCTGCTTTGCCTTCTCATAAGGATCAATATCTGCAATGTTTGCATAAACATCCTCGTTGTGTCCAGCAAGACTTCTACCAAGAACCGTTGCGTGAGTTGTGAAAACACTTTTAATCTTAGAATTAGAGCGTTTCAAATCTAAAAGGCAAAACCCGCACATCCATTCATGGCAATGAACAACGCTTTTTTCATCGCAAACATTAAGTCTTTCTAACTCTTGAAGCAGCATTGATACGGCCATACTAAAAACAAGGGGTTCTTCAAAGTCATAACCTGCATTTAAACTATCAACTCCAAATTTATCCCACATCTCAAATTTAAACGAATCTTTTTGTTGAAACAAGTTCGAGAATTCAACCAAGAAAACTTTAGGAGTGCCAGGCACCCTCCACTTACCAAAATACAAATTCACTCCTCTGCTTCTCAAATTAAGCTTTAATTCTTCAAAATAACTAGGAGTGTCACATTCAATTAATTCTTCAAAAGCTTTATCTTTAAAATAAGGACCAATAAGAAAATACTTGTCTTTGTAGGTAGAAACCATACTTTTAGTCTTAGAACTAAGAACGGTGTAAATACCGCCGACTTTGTTGCATACTTCCCAACTTACCTCAAAGACTTTCCCTGCATTTATTTCCATTTCTAATAATAAATTCCACTACTAATTAGCATAGCCATAAGTATAAGTCCAAGCATCAACCCAAACAAAGCTCCAAACAAGAATTCTTTAAGCACGAAAACGTTAGGTGATTCGGTGCTGATATAACTTATCTTTGACTCTCTTGTTGGCATTCTAAAACTCTCTTTTGGTTTTGGTGTTTCACTAACTGGTTTTTCACTTTCAGGCTTAGCTGTACTTGTCGCTACTGCTTTTCTTGGTGGAGCCGGTTTCTTAACTGGTTTTGAGACTTTTCTCACAGTTTTAGACGTAACAGTTTTTTTCGCTACTGGTTTTTTCACTGCGGGTTTAGTTGAAACAGTTTTTGGCTTTCTAAATGATTCAAGCAATTCTTTTCGAGTAGAAATCTTTGCAACATCTTCAGCCAACTTTTTTTCACCCAAACTATGAGCCAGCCAATTACTAAAGTCTTTATTTTTCAAGTAACCTTCCACTTCAGCAGAAGTCATCTTGATAATGCTAGACTTAAAAGTTGAGACACTATCAAAACTACCCTTTGAGTAATAAAACTTTGTGTCTGCCATTTTTATCTAGTCTCCAGCAAATACTTGTAAATTTTTAACCTAAACAAGTCAATGTTTTTCTCTTCCTTTAGCTCATTTGCTAGTTTTTGAGATTTAAACACATGAACAATCCACGAGTAGAAATCATTTTTTTCGTCGTTGACATGACTTGTAAAGTAATGGCTGTTCTCACCTACTTTGTCTGCAAGCATTTTCAGATTAGACACTTTAAGTCCATCTTCAAATACAAACTCTTTACCTCTTGGCGCAACTTTAATCACCTGAGGTTTTGAAACCTTCTTTTTCTTAGTTGTTGTTTTACTAGTCGTTTTTTTAGCTTTTTTCTGGACCAAAAAAAACCACCCCCTCTTTTTTTATTTGTTTAACTTAACTTAGTATCCAAGTCTTTAAGTACGGTAACATAGTTTATAAATACTTCGTATGCACTTGGATCATTGGAAATGTTTTCATCGGACATGTTCAAATAATACTCGGAGTTGCAAAGCTGTCTCCAATTATCAACATGAACCTTGTTTTGAGTAGCCTTAACCTTGTGTTCTAATTTCACAAGTTCTTTTAAAGCACTGTTTTGAATGTTATTTGTAAGTTTTGAAGTACCACTTTGCTCGAATTCATCTGATGCTAATTTTGCCATCTCACTACCAAACAAGAACTCGTGTTTTCCTACAATGTGTTGTAAAGCTGATTGGTAATCATCATTTAATAAGTATTCAATGTCAAACTCTAAAACGTTAACATCTTGAGTTACTCTAACTAGTTGACTGCTTCTAATTAAAACCGCTTTCCCAGTCTTAGTTTTATAAACTCTATTTGAATCAACATACTCTGCAACAATTATGCCTCCAAAACCATCGAGATTAGATTCAACTATATTACTAAAAGAACAATTAGTATTTCTGAAAATAAAAGGTTTCTTGTTAAAATGCTTCTTTAATGTTAATACATGCAACTTAACTTGTTCTTTAAACTCAGCTTCACTGAACAAGTAACTAATACTATTGTGATAAGGCTCACCTACAAGCTCAACATTTTTTGAACCTGCAAACTCTTTAATCAGTTTAAGAGCTTGTGGAACATGAGCAGAAAACATGTCAAGTGCCACTCCGCCAACACT
>SKHC01000046.1 GCA_007117145.1 Candidatus Woesearchaeota archaeon | reverse complement strand
TTAAGGCCTGGCAGGTTTGATAGAATTCTTTTAGTTGGCAGTCCTTCTGCTGAGGCTAGAAAAGGTATATTTGAAGTTCACACAAAGAACGTTCCTTTAGCAAAAGATGTTGACTTTAAACACTTAGTAGATATAACTGATGGTTACGTTGGTGCAGATATTGAAAGTGTTGTAAGAGAGGCGGCTATGCTTGCACTTAGAAAAGACATTAAAGCTGTAAAAGTTACTAAAGATGATTTTGATGACGCAGTCAAAAAAGTAAGGCCAAGTGTTACTAAAGAAGTTGAAAATGCTTATAAGGAGCTTGAAAACCAGTTTAGAAGTGCTACTGGTAAAAGGATGAGGGACGAAAAGCCAAGTTATTATGGATAGATACACTGACAAAGCGAAATCTAGAGTTAGACAAGCAGATGTTGATGATTTATTCGTTAATAGGTGGTCTCCAAGGGCTATGACTGGAGAGATTTTGTCTGAAAAAGATGTCAATTCTTTGTTTGAAGCTGCACGCTTTGCTCCTAGCAGTATGAACAATCAACCTTGGCGTTTCTTAATTTCAAAAAGAGATGATGAGAATTGGCAGTTATTCTTTAATCTTTTAACAGAAGGCAATCAAGTTTGGTGTAAGGATGCAAGTGTTTTAATAGTTTTAATCAGCAAGAAAACATTAGACAAGTCTGGAAAACAGTATAAAACTCATAGTTTAGAAGCAGGTAGTGCTTGGCAAAACTTAGCTTTGCAGGCAAGTCTTAAAAACATTGTTTCTCACGGCATGGGGGGTTTTGATTATGAGAAAGCTAAATCAGCTTTAAACATACCTGATGATTACAAAGTTGAAATGATGATAGCTCTTGGGAAGTACAACAAAAAATTAAGTGATGAGAAGCAAGAGAAAATAAGTGATAGAAAACCTTTGAATGAATTAGTGTTTAAAGGAAAGTTCAATTAACTTCTTGTTCATAAATCTGTATGCACTTCTCCAAGTACGATTCCCTCAATTCATCCACTTTACCACTTAACTTCTCATTCAACACGTCAGAGTCTGTGTCCATAAAAAGCCTTCTTCCTAAATCGTAACCATCCACTTCAACCTTTGATTCTAGGTTTTTTAAATTTTCAACAGAAGGCAAGTCATTATTATCTAAATACCACATACACTCGTAATTTTCTTCTCCAGATACTACTAACCTTTGAGATTCCGATACTACTGGGTCTTGCAAAAGATTCTGTGCTGTACCTACAAATGCAAGTAAGTTTGGAACAGCATGTAAGTAAGTCTGAATTGAATTACCGTACGGCATACTCATGCCTCTGCCTGTTTTAGTTGTTATATCTTCCATAATAACATTAGGGCTTAATTGGTTTACTTCTACTTTCTCATCAGAAACATATTGGCCCGATATTAACCAAGAAGTCATGCTTAAAAGAGCTAAATGAGTCAATTTTTCAGTTTTACTTGTTTTTTCATACCAATGTTCAGGACTATTTTTCATGTCTTCTACAAGATTCTTTCCTACTTTTTTCCAATTTATTTTTTGTTTTTCCATAACAACACCTTTATTTACCATTTAATAGTAACGAAATTTTAAAGAAATATTTAAATATGTGTTGTCGTAATTACGACAGCATGAATGTAAATGAAGTATTAAAAGAAGCAGGTCTTTCAGATAAAGAAATACTTGTTTATCTTGCCCTAATAAAAAAAGGTCCTTCGACAGCAAATGAATTAAGCAAAGACACAAAACTTCACAGAACTACTGTTTATGACTTCTTGGAAAAACTACAAGACAAATTATTGGTTACTGCCTTTGAAGAGTATAACACGAAACATTTTGAAGCCTCTAATCCTCAAAGATTTTTAGATATAATGGATGAAAAACAAGAAATGCTAAAAGATATACTTCCTACATTGCAACAATTAAAGCTGACTGAAAAAGAAGATTTGAAAGTAGAAATATTGAGAGGTAAAGAGGGATTTATATCTCTTTGGAAGGACATATTAAGAAATAACGAAGATTACTTAGTTCTTGGAAGCGCAGATGAAAAATATGCTGTGATGCTTGGAGAGACGGCAGACAGGTTTTTTAAAAAAGAAATCCTTAAAGGCATGAAAACTAAAGTATTAATTCATAAACAAAAATCTCGAACGTTTCAGTATCAACACTTAGAATATAGATATTTGCCTAAAGGGTTTCCTATTTTAACTTCTGCAATAATATATGGGGATAAAGTTGGGATTCACTTATTCGAACCATTTAGCACCATACTTATTCATAACAAAAGCTTTGCAGAAAGTTATAGAAATTACTTTAAACTTCTCTGGAATGGTTCTTCTAAAAAAACATAAAAACTCGAATAATTAACCACTTAATAATAGTAAAATATATATATTTTCGAGTAATACTTGTTGTATGCGTATACAATTAAAAAATAAAGGTTCTAATACTGATCCGGAGCATGTAATAAGGCTCCCAGAACATAATTTAGAGAGATATTTATTTCCTATTATAGATAGTGATTGTCCTGAAAATACCACTAAAGAATACGAGCCATTATTATTGCCATTAGCACAAGGGTTTGCGGAATTTGGTCTTGATTATATGAAAATTAGGGAAAACGTAAAAAATGGGGGTATAACTGATAAAAAAGTATTGGATAGTATTCAAGAAGCGAGTATTTTTTATGAAGTATTAAGAACACAAACTGACAAAATGTTACAATATCCTCTTTTAAATGAGCATTTAGATACATACATAACTATTTTAGACGAATCTTCAAAAGTAAACGGAGACTTAGTAAAAGAAATACTGGAGTATATAAATGATAAATAAGCTACTACTTTTCTGAAAAATATATAAGTAGTCAGTACTTACTATTAAAATGGTAATATATCCAGACAAATTAAAAAAAGGCGATGAAGTCAGAATTATTGCTCCAAGCACTAGTTTTAGTGTAATAAGTGAAGAGCAAAAAGAGATAGCTATTAATAGATTGGAAAGCATAGGTTTAAAAGTTAGTTTTGGCAAAAACATACATGAAAGTGATATTTACACTTCAAGTTCAATCGATTCGAGAGTTGAAGATTTACACGATGCTTTTAAAGACAAAAACGTTAAAGCTATACTAACAGTTCTTGGTGGGTTAAACGCTAATCAAATGCTTGATTACATAGACTTTGACTTGATAAAAAATAACCCTAAAATATTTTGTGGGTATTCAGACATCACAGCTTTACAAAATGCAATATTTGCTAAAACAGGACTTGTAACATATTCAGGACCTCACTTTGCTTCTTTTGGTATGAAAAAAGGTTTCGATCACACTTTAGATTATTTCAAAAAGAGTTTTTTGCAAAACAAACCTTTCGAAATAGAAGATAGCAAAGAATGGAGTAATGACAAATGGTTTTTAGATCAAGAAAACAGACATTTCTATAAAAACGAAGGAACTAAAGTTTTTCAAGAAGGAAAAGCTAAAGGCACAATTATAGGTGGAAATCTTTGCACTTTGAACCTGCTTCAAGGAACAAAATATATGCCTAAGTTTAAAGATGTGATACTTTTCTTAGAAGATGTTGAAATGATGGAAGGATACTCAGGTGAGTTTGACAGAAATCTACAATCTTTAATACATTCAGAGGATTTTAGCCAAGTTAAAGCTTTAGTTATTGGAAGAGCTATGAAAGATACAGATTTTTCACTAGAAAAATTAAGTCACACAGTTAACTCTAAAAAAGAATTGAAAAATATTCCTGTTCTCTACGATGCCGATTTTGGACACACTTACCCAATAGTTACTTTCCCAATTGGTGGAGAAGTTTCCATAGATACATATAAGCAGAATAAAATAGAAATACTCAAACATTAAAAGCTGTTGGTCTTATTAATGTGGTAATA
>SKHC01000061.1 GCA_007117145.1 Candidatus Woesearchaeota archaeon | reverse complement strand
TATGATCAATTCAACGTTGAGCTCAGCCATAGAGAGCAAGAAGTCTTCGTGATGCTTTACGCAGAGCAAGACAAAGTAACTCCTGTTGATATAGCGAGAAAACTTGGATTCACAGATGAGATGGTACACAGATACATCTACAACTTGATAACCAAAGGAATACCTGTTATAAAACACTTCGAAAAAGAAGAAATGCTTCTAAGCCTTGACGTTAGATTTAAAGACTTGCAAGCAAGGAAAAACATCTTGAAAATAAATGAAAGCGTAAGCCAACAACTAATGAGCGATAAGATTTTGTGAGTATTATTATTGAGATTCGTTTCTAAAATCAAAACATTTAAATAAATGAACAATTGTCCAAATATTTAGACAAATGTCTAATTATAATAAAATTCAAGAATTATTTCTTGAAAATCCGGATGAAGAATTTCACGTAAGGAAAGTGGCTAAAACACTAAATTTAAGTCCTAGCACTGCAACCAAATATCTTGATTCTTTAGAGA
This sequence comes from Candidatus Woesearchaeota archaeon, assembly GCA_007117145.1. GTDB lineage: Archaea > Nanobdellota > Nanobdellia > Woesearchaeales > 21-14-0-10-32-9 > SKIS01. The sequence continues at coordinate 3,399 of SKHC01000061.1, read as the reverse complement.
GAGAAGAATTGATTATGAAAAAAGAAGAATACAACCACAATATCTATAGGGCCAACATCGGATCAGAGAACTACAAACATGCAAAGACCTTTTTTAATATTGAAAAATTAAACGAAAGTGGTTTACTTGAGTTTCTCGACCGAGAATACAATAATCCAGAAGCGATAATACTATATGGTAGCTATGCACTCGGAGAAGATGGTAGTAAAAGTGATATAGATATAGCAATAATAACTACATTGAAAAAAAACATCGAGCTAAATAACTTTGAAAACAAATTAAAGAAGAAAATACAAATACTTGAGCTAACCAACAAAGAAGTACATAAAAACAAACACATAGGCAATAAACTAATAAACGGTATAATTCTTCGTGGATACTGGGAGCTATTGAAATGAATTTCGAAGATTTTGTCAAAAAAAACAAGTAAGGAAAGGACAAATAGATAGGGCACTTGCGAAATCATTGATTGAAGCTGCTAGTAGAGACATCGATTACCTTAAAACTCAAACTGTAAGTGAAAATAGCGCTAGAAAGATTATTTCAAATTACTATGATGTTTTACGAAGTATTGTTGAAGCCATAACTGCTCTTGAAGGATATAAAGTGTACAGTCATGAGGCATACACATACTATTTAAAAGAAAATGTTACTCTAAATGCCTCAAAACAGTTCGACAGGTTTAGAAAAATTAGAAATAATATAAATTATTACGGCGAAATAGTCGAAGTTGAAGAAGCAAAGGATCTTATTAACTCTATCATATCTTTAATTGAAGAGCTGAAAATAGAGCTAGATAAAAGAATGAATCAATTCTGAAAATACTACTTCTAAACAAAATACTGTAGTTAATAACAATACTCTTAAATATTATTAACAATTTCTAAGTCTTTGACAATGGCAACACAAACAAAACAGATAAGCCTCACAGGATTTACTCTACCCAAAATACTAATATATCTAGCAATAACACTACTATTAATACTATCTTGGCAATACTTAGGAGTATTCATAATAATAATAGCATTCATCTATATGGTGATCATGTTCATAAAACTCGCCGTAGGAGGTTTTAGCTGCCCTCACTGCTGGGCAAAATTCTTCTTAAGCCTTGGAATATTCGTATTCTCATTTGGAGCGTTAAACCAAGGATCTGTACTCATACCAATAGTACTACTATGGCTTGACGGACTAATGAAAGGTGTACACAAATGAACTTAATAATCATCACAGGCCAATTAGGCGCTGGAAAAACAACCATCTTAAACAACATAGTAAATACCTTGCCAAACATAAAAACTAGCATTATAATCAACGAATTCGCAGTGATAGGTGTAGATAAAGAAAGCATATCACAAAAAGTAGAAGAAGTCAACGCGGGATGCGTTTGCTGTAGCAAAGGAGAAGAACTAATAGATAAAATAAACGAGTTAAGCTCAAAATCAAAATTAATACTTTTAGAAACAACAGGGCTTGCAAGCCTTGGCCAACTAATGAAAGTTGTCAGCACCACAAAAGCAAAAATTGTAAACGTTATCTTAGTAGTAGATGCCTACTCATATAAACACAGCAAAGGATTTAGCCAAATAACAAAACAACAAATAACAAGCGCTACAACTATAATCATAAACAAAACAGACTTAGTAGAAAAAAAAGTTGTAGATGAAATCAAGAAGAAATTAGAAGGCAAAGAAGTCATAATAGCTAGAAAAGGAAAAGTAAACTACAAACAAATCTCAAAAAAACATGATGTAAAAGTAAAAAATGAAACTAGTTTTATGGAAAAACTCATACCGGAGTTAAAACTAGACAAAGAATCAAAGCACATACAAAAAGCACAAATAAAAAGTATAAGCTATACGACAAAAAACAAAATCAGCAAATTCAAACTCGAAAACTTCATGTACCGATTACCAAAAGAAATAAACAGAGCAAAAGGAATAATTATAGACGATAAAACATATAAATTCAACTATAGCTCAGGATTATTTTTTATAGAAGAGAACCTAAAACCTAGAAAAGAAGGATTAATAATTTTAATTGGAAAAATGAGCAGATTCCAAAAACTCAAGTTAATAGCGAAACTAGATGAATTAACAGGGGAGAAAACTACTGTTTTAGACAAAATAAAAAGCTTTTTTGAGTAAAACATAAATATAACAGTCACCCTTATAATAAAAATGGTACAATTACTCGAATTCAAAGGTTTCTTAAGCTTTCTAATACTACACGAAATCAGCTACAGGCCAATGGCTGGTGATGACTTAGCAAAAAAAATAGGTAGTAGAAAAGGCGTTGTATTAACACCTGGAACCATATATCCTGCATTGAAGCAGTTAAGAGAGAAAAAACTTGTTGTGTACAAACAATTTGGCCGGAAAAAAATGTACAGTATGACAAAAAAAGGACAACAAGAACTTGAAAAACAATACGTACTATTTAGCAATTACTTCTTTGGATTAAAAAATAAAATCAAACGAAAAAACTTATCTTAACTTTAAAGTAGCAAAACATTTATATTGGATTGAAAGTTCTACACATCATGGTTGAGAGAAAACCACGATCAAAAATAGTGGATATAAAAACTTGGCAATCTCAAAAAGGGATAATCTTAGAGCACGAGGGTCACGTTGAAAAGTTTTCAAACTTATTCGACCAGCATTACGTTCACAAAACAAAGAAACCCTTAGATTTTCTTAAAGCATTATTCATACCTACTCCTCAAATAACCATAGACTTCTACGACGAAATGATGAAATCTTTAGAAAAAGATGGCTTCTTTCATAAAGACATTAAACATATGACCTCACAATCCACAGAGGCTGAAACAAACATATTCGCAACATATAACCAAGCGAGATACTTAGTTCAACTAAAGACTACACCTTTTTTAAATTTAGAAGATGAACTAGCGATGAAAGGAAACTTTTGCAAAGGGTTGATGAGTGCAGGTTTTAATGGAGAAATTCAACCACTAAATCACGATCAAATTGAAGTAAATCTAACAGACTATCTCGGACCTTTTATGGGTGATGTTGGCGTAAAGCAAGCTATACATAACATATTTGGAGGAGATCCTGTAGAATTTGAGTACTTGGGTAATGATTTTCAATTAAAATTAGGTTTGGGCACTCAACCAAGATACTCTGATTTGTTAGTTGGTGAAAAAGATGAAGCTGAATATGGCAAATTTCGAGACTGGATTAAAGGGAGTATAAAAGATCCTGTCTATTTCAAACCAGTCATTAGTGGTGAACTATCTATGATAAGAAGTAATTCTCCTTCTATACTTGTACGTGATGAAGATAAAGAATCCTTAATTAACACTAGAAACGACTTAGTTACTCAAATCAAAAAATATTCTTAATACTTTTAATAAATACTAAAAAATATTAGAAT
>SKHC01000067.1 GCA_007117145.1 Candidatus Woesearchaeota archaeon | reverse complement strand
TCACTATTACATACAACAAGTGATACTCCATTGTTTTTCTTGTGAACCATCTCTAACACTTTTGAAACTCCAAAAGCCTTATTCAAACAGTATTTAACATCTTCAATTAATTCTTTTTCATGCAAACCAAAACTGAAATTCAAATACGAATTACTACTAACACTACCTTCAGCTAGGTAATATCCAACTAAGCGGTAGAACTCTTTAGTCAAAGAAACTGTGATATTTTTCTTTGTCATCTTATTATAATTATTCTTTGCTCTGCCAATGATTTCAAAATCATGATGCTTTTTAGATTTGACAACTTGATTAATTGGAATAACTAGATAATCTCCTTTGTTAAAATACTTGGGTGCATTCCATCTTGGAACAAAAGTTTTGTTTCTATCATTTTTAGATAATCTGTCAACATAAAGAAACGGATGCTCAGGAGTGGTACTTATTTTCTGGGTTGAATCTCCATAAAACTCTATTTCATAAATATCTCCAGAGTAAGGATACTTTTGGATATCTTTTGTATGATGGAATTCTCCTTCACTTGTCAGAACTTTTTGGTTTTCCCCAATTTTTTCTATAGTCTTATAATCAGGGTTGCTTGTAATCAAGTTACCCTCAGTAAAACACCCCTCTATGTAATGACATTCTGCACCTTCATCTACGATTATCAATGTGTGCTCAAACTGACCCATGCTAGCAGCATTCATCCTAAAATAAGCCTGCAAAGGCATATCAACTTTTACACCTTTTGGAACATAAATAAAAGTTCCTCCGCTCCAAACAGCTGCGTGCAAAGCAGCGAACTTGTGAAGCCTTGGACTTACGCATTTGTTCATATAATATTTTTTTACAAGCTCAGGATGTTTTTGTACAGCAACATCCATATCTTCAAAAATAACACCTTTCTTTTTCAAATCATCTCTTAAATTATGATAAACAACTTGGCTGTCGTATTGAGCTCCAGCTCCAGCTAAGGCTTTTCTTTCTGCTTCAGGGATGCCAAGTCTTTCAAAAGTCTTTTTAATACTTGGAGGAACCCTATCCCAGTTAGTGACATTGGCTTCAGCGTCAGGAATTGCAAAATAACAAATCTTTTGAAGGTCAAGCTTAGATAAATCAGGACCCCATTTTGGCATTTCTAATTCATTAAAAATCTTTAAAGCATTCAACCTTTTTTCAAGCATCCACTTTGGTTCTTTCTTGTATGAAGATATCTTCCTTACAGCTTGTTCATTTATGCCATCTGGAGCTTTGAATATGAATTTTTCTTCATCTGCCAAATCGTAAAGCTCTCTTGTGATTTCAACCATTATTAACGACCTCAACAACCCCAATAACTTTATCATCCCTATTTTTTATAGGATGCAAATTAACCTCTCCTAAACCAGTAACTTTCTTTGTTTTACTAGAACCTGAGATTATAACTTGCTCAGCAGGACAATCAATGCAAACACTATTTCTGTTTGCAAACACTTCGTAGCACTTACCTTTGTGTTCTTTCGTTGAAAACAACACGTTGTAACTAGAATCATGCAAACTCACTCTACCTGTAACTTTACTCAAAAAACTTTTAAGCTCATCACTAAATTCGTCGTCTTGCTTTAATGCTTCAACTAAAGGGTTTTCGCTTAAACTATACAATTTAGACCTGCCAAAAACCTTTTTTTTAACAACACCTCTACTTTCAAGTGCTTCCAACTTTTTTGCGGCTGTGTGCCTTTCAATTCCAAGTTCGTTTGCCACTTGGTTTATTGTCTTTGGCTCTTTTAGAATATTTTTTATCCTCATGAGCTTTGAGGAATTAAGAGTAACTTATAAAACTTTTGCCAATGGTAACCATTGAAACATTTTTTAACAAATTTAAAAGCGATTAAGAATAATTCTTAAACAACATTTTTTCAAGTCCAGACTTTCCATGTTTATAACTTTGAATAAAAGAACCCACTCCCAAAGTTCCTGCTCCAGTAATTAAACCAGCTTGAGTTACTTCCATAACATCTAAGTTATTCAAGTCACAACCAGTTTTTAACACAAAACTAGTGGCTAACCCTGCACTTAATGCTCCAATAGCTAGGTAATTAGCAGCTTGCGTTAATTCGGCTCTGCCTAAAGCTCTATATTGATCTGCTCTAGGGGTGTTTTTGAAAAAATAATCAATTTCTTTATCAGTATAACCAATTTCGCCTAGTTTATCAGATATTTCTTTTGGTTTCATTACTCATAGTTTAGCGTTTAAGTATAAAAATTTTTCTTCTTTGTATCTACTTAATAATAGTTATCAACAAAATTTTTTTTCCTAATATACTAAAGTAAAAAAATAAAAAAATTGAATTACTCACTTGAAAAAATCAGTTTTACCAGCTCTTCCAAAGAAATAATACACGATAGCTGTGATTACGCTAAAGAATAATGCTAAAACTACCCATAAAACTTTCATACCAGTAGATAATCTTTTGTTATTTGTTAAAACGTCAATAATAACGTATAACGCACAAAAAATACCAACAAGCCACACTATAGTCGTCCATACCATTCTCATATACCCCCTATTTTTTAATAAGTGTTCATGAGATAGATAAATATATAAATATTTTCAATGCTTTTATCTCCTAAAAAGTAGTAAAGTATAAATATTGGATTGAAATAACATGTTCTTATGAAACTGATTGAATTAGATAAGTGGGTAGGACTTAATGAGTTAATATCTCAGTTTCCAAAAAGAAAAACACAAAGACACTACTTGCAAAACAATGACTTTCTCCAAATTATTCTAACAATGGTAACTGAAGACACATTAAAGCGAGAAGAATATTTAAAAGATAAAGGCGGATGGATGATAACACCAAATTATGTGTTTACTAGACCAAGATTTTACTTTGAAACAGAAAGATACACAGATAAAATTGAAAATAAACATTTAGAAAAGCATTTAGAAGAGCAAAAGGAAATTCAAGAAGTATTAGACTCTAGGACTTGGGTGGACCCTGTCGACACAATAATCGGCTACGCATACTTTGACGTAAAATTTCAAAAACAAAAAGGAAAAGCAGACGAGTACTTTGATTATGAAATGATGATACAAGCACCAAACAATACATTCGTATCACAATACCCTGAGTTTGATTTTGAAAGACAAGAATACTACGTATCAGATTGGTCACCAATAGAATCATTAGATGAAAAATTAGAAAACGAATTAATAATGTTAGATGACATTGAAACAACAGGCCCTTTAATTATTCCAACAAATAAAAAACTACTTAAAGAAATTAATTTTAAAATATCGTACCATGAATGAGTATAATCTTAAGTAGATTTTAGAACTTTTTTCAAATCAGGTTTTCTGTACTTAGAAGACTTTAAAACTTTACCGTCCTCTCGTAAGATAGGCTCGCCGTTTTCATCAAGCTTAGACATATTACTTGAATGAATTTCCTCAAACGCTGCATCAAAAACTTTTTGAAAACCAAACTCTACAACGCTACCTCAAAGAATGTATTGAATATCAACTAAAGCATCTAACACTTCTAGTTTATCATTTTCTTTTAAAGCCAATGCTAACTCATCAACTTCTTCTCTTAATAATCTAATTCTCAAAGCCTTACTCTCTTCAGATTCAAACCCCGGCTCTTCCCTAACTGGCCTTTGAAAAGCTCTGTGAAATTCTTCAACTTTCTTATTGTAATCCATTTCAAAAATAGTTTAATGATAACATATAAATAATTTATCCTATTACCAAAACTATGGCAATCATAATAACTGGTGTAAGCAAAGGTATCGGGAAACAAGCACTTGAAGAGTTAGAGAAACATTATGACGTTGTAGGATGTAGTAGAACAATACAAGAACAAGAAACAAGTAACAAATTAATTCTAAAAATAAATGTTAACAATCAAAAAGATTTGCAAAGACTAGTAGATAAAACAATGAAGAAATTTGGAAAAATACAAGCATTAATATTAAACGCAGGACTTGGCACGTTTTCAAAACTAGAAGAAACCACAGAAAAAGAATACGATGAAATGTATAACACAAACTTAAAATCAACATTTAACTTGCTAAAACTAGCACTGCCCATTTTAAAAAAACAAAACGAAGGTCAAATAATTGCAATAAGTAGCATGGCAGGATTAAACCCTGTGCCAAACGGGAGTGTTTACGCATCAACAAAATGGGCTTTGCAAGGAATGATAAAAAGCTTAAAACAAGAGCTTCGAGAAACCAATATAAAAGTGGCTTTAATACAACCTGGAAGCGTTAAAACACATTTCTTTGACAAAACAAGCATGACGCCAAACCCTCAAAGAATTTTAACTCCAAAAGATATATCTAGAGTGATAACGTTTATACTTGAGCAACCAACAACTAGTGATATAGATGAAATAAGTGTAAGACCTGCGTATAATCCAAAAAGAAAATAGTAATAATATGAGATACACGCTTTGACATAGAAACAGCGAAGCTATGACCTTGGAATTTTAAAAAGTTTAAATACTTCCTTGTTGTTGTCTCCAAAACGCAAAGTACAATCCCTTCTTTGAAACAAGTTCTTTATGAGTTCCTCTTTCAATAACTAGGCCGTGTTCCAAAACTTGTATTTGATCACTTTCAAACAAAGTTGCAAGCCTGTGAGCAACTTGAATAATTATAAGTTTAGGTCTTTCTTTTCTAATCTTTTTAATAGTTGTAATAATCTTTTTCTCAGTAGTGGAATCTAATGAGCTTGTGGCTTCATCTAATATTAGAATTTCAGGGTTTCTTAGAAGTGCTCTTGCAATAGCAAGTCTTTGCTTTTCACCGCCACTTAGCTTAATGCCTCCTTCACCTATGCGTGCTGAAAGTCCAAGGCTTGACCTTTCAACAATGTGAGAAACACCAGCGCTTTTCAAAACATCAAGGCACATCTTATCATCAGCAGACTCATTTACAAACTTCAAATTATCCCTTATAGTGCCTGCAAACAACTGGGTTTCCTGAGCAACAAAACCTATTTTACTTCTCAGATAATCAAAGTCAACCTTTTGAGAATCTACACCGTTAATCAATATGTTACCTTTTTGTGGCTTGTACAATCCAACAAGTAATTTAATGATGGTGCTTTTACCACTACCACTACTACCTGCAAGACCCATAGTCTCACCATTTTTGACAATGAAACTGGCATTAGTTAAAGCATCATCTTTTTCATAAGCAAAACTCACATCTTTAAACTCGACACTTACAATTTCTTCAATTTTAACAGCTGAGCTAGGTTTTGGCTCTGATTTTAAAGAAAGTATTTCTTCAAGTTTCTCACTGCTAGCCTTAGCTTCTTGATACCTCGTCGCGACTTGGCCGATTTGACCTAGAGGATTAAAAATGAAGAAACTATACAAAAGCAAAGAGAAAAATTCTCCTGTTGTTATACTGCCGTTAAATATTAGTATGACCATAACAAGCATAAGCAAGCTACGCATAGCATTAATCAAAGTTCCTTGAATAAAATTTAGTCTCTTTAATATCTTAACTTTTGCAAGTTCAAAGCCTAGCAAAACTTCATTAGACTTGTTAAGCCTTGTAATTTCTTGCTCTTCAAGTCCAAGACTTTTAACAAGTTCAACGTTTCTCAAAGTCTCAGTGGTGCTACCAGCCAGAATGCTTGCTTGCTTTACAATATCGCTTTGAGCTTTCTTGACAGCTTTACTAATAACAGTTGCAGTAACACCTAGAATTGGAATAAGTAAAAAGTAGAGCAATCCGATTAGCCAATGAACTGTGAAAGCATAGATTAAAACGAAAATGATCCCGACAAGTGAGAAAAACACGATGCTTACAAAACCATCAATTAAACCTTCCAAGTCTTGACGTGCTTTTTGAAGCTTTTGCAGAATCTCCCCGCTCTGCCTATCCTCAAAAACAACGAAAGGCAAACTAAACGTGTGCTTTACACCTTTTTCGTAAAGATCAGCACCACTTTTTTGAGTAACAAGGCTCACATAATAATCTTGAAAAGTTCTGGCAGTCCTAGAAACAAAGGCAGCGAGCATACCTGCCAAAATTAAAAGAATAACACCTCTTATGAATTCATCCCTCTCTAAATCCTGATACGAAGTAATATAGTTATCAATCAAAAGCCTAAATATTTGAGGATCAATTAAACTGAAAATTTGATGAATGGTAGCCAGAAACAAAGCTATAAACAAATACTTTTTATGCCTGGAAACACTTTCGAGTATAGGTCTCATTAAAACAAGAAGAGCATTATATTATATAATTGTTATTAATACAAATTTATATAAAGACGAAATTCATACTAAAAAATATGTACTTAATTAGAGATAGTAAAGTGCAATTACTATACGAAAAAACAGCGCAGATACTCCTTGAAGAATTATCAAACCAAACACGAGAAACATTCATAGCAATAGATACAGAAAGCACCACAATAGATTTCTTACAATACATATTAAAAAAAGCAAACCTACTTAGCAAAGAAAAATGGGAACTTTTAAAATTCTGCCAGACAAATGAGAACTTAGACTACCCAAGGTTTCACATGTTATGGGATGAATTCTTTGAGCCTTTGATAAAACAAAACTACTTAACACAAAAACAAGTAATAAAATATGATGAAAAAGATAAAAATCCTCTGTTATCATACAACGTCAAAGTAAGAAAAATAGATTTTGCAATACTTACAGTAGGAGCCAACACAAGCATAGCAGGATTAGACCCAAAACAAGAAGTAACAAGAGAAATGGGATTAGAATATGTATCATTTTACAATCAAAAAACACTAAGCAAAGACATAACACTTACAAAAGCAATGCTTAAAAACACAACAGTGTTTGCGTTGTTTATGTCAGAAAACAAAAGGAAGGCATACGAATTATTTATGGATGAAAAAACGAGCGAGGAAAAATGCACAGCGAAAACACTAATGAAAACAAAGAAGTTATACATAGTCACGAATCTGAAACAAAAAAGTTATATGTAACGTGGCAAGAAATTGAAATACTTGTAAAACAAAACGCAAACAAAATAAAAGGCGTAGAAGACATACACCCAATACCTAGAGGAGGGCTGGTGCTTGGAGTAATACTTAGTCACAAGTTAGGGTTACCATTTGCAAAAAAGATAACAAAGAAAACACTGATAGTAGATGAAATCTGTGATAGTGGAAAAACATTTGTAAGACTTGAAAAAAAATTAGGATACAAACCAAAAACATTTGTTTTACACAAAAAAACTATAAGTGACTATGAGCCAACAATAACCTGCCAAGTGTTAGATACGAAAGACTGGATAGTTTATCCTTGGGAAAATGTTTGACGTTTTAATTCTAATTGAATTTTCTTCTTTGAATAACCAAAAACTCCGATAATGTTAACAAGACTTCTAATTAGTAATTCTTTGTATTTAGTCTTATTTGGAGTTTGAAAGTCTTCAACTAATACAGGTCCTTTTACATCGTAGATAAAACTTATTTTTTGACCTGGAGAAATACTAACTCCTTTCTTTTTTAAATTAGTCAAAATCTTCCTTTGAACAACCATGTTCTTATAATGCTCTTTGCCAATAACCAGCTTAATTGTAAGTTCTTCAACGCTCCAACTTTTATTCAAATAACTTTTTAAAATATGTGTGACATCATAAAAAAAATCTTTGTGCTTTAATTCATCTAATTTTTTTATTACTTCAAGTTGAAAATTTTTAACAATTAAAGGAGAAGTAGAAGTTCTAAGTTCAAGACCTCTAATTTTGTAGTCTTTCCCTTTAGCGTAATACTTAGTTGGAACAGGCCTTTTAAAGTTGTCAATACTTGGAAGAAAAACAATCCAATCAAAAACCTCAAAGTCCATAGGAATACCAGTCTTCAAATAAATATCTAAACATAAACTTTTAACTTCTCTTTCACATATAACTTTTTTGTGAATGTATAAACTGTCAACAACTCCGTGAACAACTTCAAACCCTTTTTTTTCAGCCATCAAAGACGCATCAAGTATTATCTCTCTTGCAAGACTACATATACTCATATAACTAACAGGAGTACCAAGTTTAAACTCCCTAAATCTAAGGTAACCATAACTGCTAACAAGAACACCTTTTAATATGTCACTAACATCTTTTCTACCTTGTTGCTTGGCAAGCATTCTTTCATCTAAGAAAGGCTTAATAGCTCTTGGAGTAAATCCTTTTTTTGAAAGACTAACCTTGAATGGAAGCTTAGGTATACATTGAAATTTGTAATCGTCTTTGAAAGTTTCAGCGCTCAAATTATAATTGTAAATAAGCCAAGGGAACATGCTACTAAAATCTATCTCTGCAACGTTTTCATGCAAACCTATTTTAGGGTCAAATACAAATCCTGTGCGATCTCCTTTAAGAAAAGTTTTCAAACTAACAGGATCTTCTATTGGTTTATCTTTATGTGGAACTAACACATCACTTTTTATCATTTCTTTTACAACGCTTTGGCTAAAAATAGCGCCAGGGCTTTTACTTGCAGTGTCTTGAATTAATCCATTGCTAGTCCTTGAAAGTTCAATGACGCTTTCAAAACCATGCCTTCCAATACTAGTAGCTGTGTCAATTAGAATTCTACCTTTAAGTTTCAAACTAAAAACTCTAAACACAACTTTTCCATAACTAAAAAAACTATTCGAGCCCTTAAACTTAGGGTTTTCTCCAAACCTGTTAAAACGCGCGTTTAAACCATAAACTTTTAATCTTTCAACTAAGTAAGGGAGTTTGCTGTAGCCTTCAAAGAAAAGCAAAACATCAGGATCCTTTTTTTCAAATTCAAAAGCAAATTTTCTTAAAACTATTTCTTCTTCTCCTTCAAACAAAGAATCGTTTACAAACATCTTTTTCACCTTTATATCACAATCAAAATTATGAGGAGTTTCACTTACAACTTCTAGTTTCATAACTTCTAAGTCAGGGGTTGCCTTTCCATAAGAAACATGTTCTTCGTTTATGAAATCAAACACTTTCAAATCTTTTTTGTATAGAAAAAAGTTTTCTGGTTTAACATCTCCCAAATAAACTTCGACTTTGTGTTTAGATACATGCTCAAGTAAAGAAACAAATTTTTCAAACTCACCTAGCTTAGGAACTTTTATTTCAAAATAAAGTTCTTTTTTAAATTCTAAATCCTTCTTTTTCTTTAAATTATGAGTCAAATCGAGTTTTGAAACTAACTTTTTTGAATCCAAATCTACTTTAACGTAAACAAAGTATTCATAATCTAATTCTAAAAACTTATTTACTTTGTCTTGAGTCCATAAGACTAGTTTGTCTTTCCACCGGAACACATCTATTAATATCATTTAGTTTAAGTTCTTGTTCAAACATGATAGATAAAAGCACGAAAGCCCAAACATGAATACTTGAAGCATAACTTATACTACCAACTCTCTCATACACTTTTTCAAGCATTTCTTCATATATAATCCTTTGATCTTTCCTTAAAGTCTTACCATACTCTTTAAACTCTAAAAGCGCTTCTTCTACAAGCTTTCTTTGACTTGAAACAGTATGTCCCAACCTATAACACCTCATCACAATACCTATTTGCTAAGGAGCGTTGCAAAACCCCCTCTATTCCTATAATTATAGTTATATCTTTAGAAACAATTTTAAGTTCTTTTAACGCATCTTCAAGTACATCGACTTTTTCATCTATGTTTCCATGATCAAACAAGTGTCTGAAATTTGTTATTACAACTCTTTTAACTTTTAACTTTTCTTTGTATATTGGTATGTTTTTTATTGCCTTTCTAAACTTGTATAAAAGTTCAACTTCTAAAACGTAAACTTCATCAAATAAATCGTAGTAACAACTAAATCTGTGCGGTTTGACGCAATTCTCACAATCAAAGATTATACTTGGAAGTTCTTCAAACGCAGAGTTTACCAAGTACTCGTTTTTAGCTTTTATACCAAGTAACATATGAGGTGTAAGATTGATTTGCTTAAATACGATGCGCGAAGGGATGTCCAGTGCACAAATTATTTTCTATATGGAAAATAATTGTTTGTTTTTCTAATAATTCGATCAATTTTTATTCAGCATTAACTATGTGATTTATAAAACTTTTATATTGACTATCTGTTAAAACTTTAGGAAACTTAGCTTGGCCACCAAGTTTACCTCTACTTTCCATCCAACCTCTAAAAGAATTCATTGAAACAATTTTAACAACAGGCTTTTTCAAAATGCTCTGCCTTTTCACATTGTAATCTCTGTTAATATCTCTTAAGTGCTTATCCAATGACTCAGCTAATCTTTTTTCATCAACCTTTTTGTTAGTTGAAACAAACCATCTGTGAACAAACACATCATCAATAACAGGTTTTCCAACACAAAACTCCAACACAACAATTCCTAATTCTTTTTCTGCTAAACTCACAGCCAAGTCCAAATTCTCAGGGGTTACATGTTCTGCACAAACACTCAAATATTGCTTTGTTCTACCAACGTATTTAATCTCCAAACTATCTAAATCTGTAAACTTAATAACATCTCCAAGTAAGTATCTATAAGCCCCGCTACAATTAGTCAAAACCAAAGCATATGGAACATTTTCTTTTACTTCATTTAGGGTCAAAAAGTTTGAATTATTAGATATTTTTTCTTCGCTAAATTCAACAAATTCAAAAAACACTCCAAGATCCAAACACAAATTCATACCCCTGCCTTCAACTTTTTGAAACGCGATAAAACCTTCACTTGCAATGTAGCTCTCCATTCTTTTGACATGTCCTTTAAAATAATGTTTGAATTGCTTTTCATAAGGTTGAAATGGAACTCCTCCATGAACGTATAAAGATAGATTAGGCCAAACACTTTGTACTTTGCCAACCTTTGCTTCAATGTTTTCCAAAAGCATCAAAATCCAAGGGGGGATGCCTCCAATTATTCCAATGTCAATGTTTTTAGCATCAAGAGTTATGTCTTCAATTTTTTCTCGCCAATCAACTTTATCTGTGAGTTCCCTTTTAGGTCTAAAATGATAACTAAACCACTTTGGAACTTGACTTGAAACAATACCGCTCAAATCTCCAAAGAACTGACCTTTTCTCTTTTCAAGCGAAGTAGAACCTCCAATGTATAACACTTTCTTTGCAAAAACTTTACTTGGCAAATCAAAGTATGCAAGCCTCAATATCTTTCTTTTATTTCCTTTTTTTACAAAACCAATCATCTCAGAAGATACAGGGATGTATTTTTCCTTATTCGTAGTTGTCCCGCTGGTTTTTGCAAAATACTTAAATTTTCCAGGATAACAAACATTGCTTTTAATTCTCAAGTGCTTCCACCACTTTTCATGCATAGTTTCATAATCAAAAACAGGAATCCTTTTTTGAAACTCTTTTACTATGTTTTTTGAGCATAATATCTCATTAAAATCATACTTTCTTCCAAACTCAGTGTTTTTTGATTTTTTAAGAATTTTAACTAACTGTTTTTCTTGAATTAAACCAGGGTTTTTTGAATCAAACTGAAACAAACTCAAACTACGCAGAAAAGATCTTATAACAATTCCAACTAATTCAGCTCTCATAAACATCATAACTTAAATTTGCAGGTTTTAAAACTTTTGATTAACTCACGTGCTCAAGCATCCACTCAACACCTTTAACACCAGAAGATATGTCTTTGCCAACTCCTCTTTTAATAAAAAAAGCAGCTTTTTGCATGTCCAAAATATTATTTTTAGTTTGAGGATGAATGTTTTCAAAAAACCACCCGCAACTCGTAAAACTAAGCTGGGTGTGATACTCAGCTTTAAGCAAATCTAAGACTTTACCTTGAGCAGTCCTTGAAGGCTTATTTTTAAAATGCTTTGAAATGAACTCTTGCCAACTAAGATTTTTCAAACTTAAATCAATGTAATCATTTCTAGCACTCCAAGGATCAACTAACAATTTGCCTGCTTTGTTTTCAAATATTTCATGAACTAAATCTTCTTGGTGCTCAGCTGCGCTTAACAATTGCTTTTTGTAATCCATTTCAGCTCCGGCGCAACTACACCCTTCAGTCCACCTAACAAGCCCTCCGCATTTACAACTCCAAGCACTATCGTCCCAAACATAACCTTTTTCTTTAAACTCACCGTTAACACTACTTATCAAAACAGTATCAAAACCCTTTTTCTTAGCGGATTTTGGAAAGTGCTCAATCCACATATCTGCAAACTTGTGATGATGACCAAAAGTTTCACCATCGTAAGCTAATAAAATAAAGTCATCCTTGGTTTCCTGCACAATCTTCTCCAAAGCATAATCTGCGTTAGCTAGGTAAGTCAAGTCACTTCCCTGCCACATCTCGCTATTGTGAGCTATAGGGCCACTTAACTTGTTATAAAAAAAGTAGTTAATCTTTTTTTTACTTGGCAATTCAATCTCAAAAACTTTTGACGTGTCAGAGCTTTTAGCATTTTGATTATCAGCACCGATGGTGTATTCGATTCCATGACTTGTAAGCTTTTCCAAAACCCTCTTACTAGTTGCCGTTTCAGGAAGCCACATCCCCTTTGGTTTCCTTGAAAAATATTTTTCAAAATGCTTCAAACCCCAAATTATTTGAGTGTCAACATCCATGTCATATCTTGCAAGAGGCAAAAGCCTGTGATTATAACTTTGAGCCATAGCCTGACCCTTATCACTTCGAATAATTTTAGAAAGAGTATTTTTATCATTAACATAAAGCCAATCAACAAGTGTCGGGCCAATATCAAAACTAACGTTTTCTAACACTTTGTTTTTAGAAAGAGGCTTGTAACACTCCTCATTTATCCTTGCTGTATATATGTCATTTCCTCTTGGTTGATACAAGTGCAAATGATGAGCAAGCTTCATACATAAACTCATCAATTTATGAGTTTATAAGCTTTTTTATTAGATACGTTTAAATATGGGTAAAACCATAGTTATGTTATGGAATTCGAATGGGCAAACCAAAAAATTAGTAAGCTAAAATACAACGATATGCAGTTAATAAAAATCGCGGTAGCCGGATTTGTTTTAATGATAGCAAAACTTTGGCCAACAATCCTTGCACTGGAATGGTATTGGTACTTAGCAATCATGATTGTAGCTATGATTAAACCAATGTATAAAGTGTTTAGTTAAAACTTAGCTTTACGATGTAGCATAGAGCGTAAACTCTCTTTGTTATAAACATAGTCTTTAATAGTTCTTGCATCATCTCGCACTTCGTTAATTCTTGATTTTAAATCATTGGCTAAACCTTCAGCTGTGCAGTAAGCAATCCCTCCTCCGAAAACTCCTGCGATAAACGGAGTTAGCGGACCTGTAATGTTTGCTTGAGTTAAACCCTCAACTAAGCCAAGACCAGCACCTATTAAGCCTCCTGCTAAAGCACTATACCCAACAAACTGCTTTCTTTTAACTTCGTGATTATCATCTAATAACAAGTTACCTCTACTAATATTTTGAACATTCACCAGATCAGCGTATTCATCCATTTTACTTCTATCAGCATTTTTTCTATAATGAATTATTGCAGAGTCTATTTCTTTTTCTAAATCTCCATCAAGCAAAAGCTTAGCTCTTTCTTTTGTGGGTGTGTAAGCTCGAAACAAGTCATCAATTTGTTTATCAAAGTATTGTCTGCTTTTTTCAAGGTCTTGAACATATATTCCCTCCCAATCATTATGTCCGTTAGTTCCATTATGTCCTATGGAAGCACCAGATACATTATTTCCATTATAAGTATCATGTCCATTAGAGCTACCATTTCCATTATGTCCATTAATACTTATTGGGGTGGGGGTTTCTGCTTTTAAATACCTTGAAAACTCATCTACTGTGTCTTCAGCAATAGTATTTAGATTAATTTGACGTTCTTCACTCACTTTTTTTAGTTTTTCTCTTAAAGGTTTTGTTAACATAAAGCGCAGGATACAAAACGAATTTATAAATGTTTTGTTATTGAGTGGTAATGACACTATTTATTAGTTGGGTTAATCACAAAAAATAAATAACAATGCATCCTTACAAATAGTATGGAAAACTGCATATTTTGCAAAATAATAAGAAAAGAAATACCTTCAAAAACACTATA
>SKHC01000012.1 GCA_007117145.1 Candidatus Woesearchaeota archaeon | reverse complement strand
ACAATAAATCTATTACTCAGGCTCTTTTTTTGGTTTCTATATATAAAAACAAAGAATTAATACAGTTAAAATGATTACTCTATATATACGTTATTAGCTGAGAGAGTAAAGATTATGGAAAAAATGAATGTTGATTTGCCAAGACTCACTGAAAATGATAGAAAAGTTCTGAAGTATATTCTTGACATAAAAAAGATTCCTGATAGCTATATTGCTAAGAACATGCAACTTTCTCCACAAGCAATATTTAAGATAAGGGAAAAATTGGAGGGTTGCGGTATTATCAAGGGATATATGCCAATTATTGATTTTAAGAAAATTGGTATTAATATTATGACTATGTTGATTGTTCGTCTCTCTTCTAGTATGTGGAACCAATACACAGATGAAGAAATCTCTGCTAGAATAGCTAAAGCTCCTTACGTGGTTGATGCGTATAGAGTTTCTGAGGAAAACGCGACGCACATCATATTGCTTGCTTTTAGAGATATTGATCAAAAGGAGAAGTATATTAAAGAGATACAAACTAAGTTTTCCGATGAAGTTATGATTAACAGTACTTACACTTTCTCAGTTCAAAAAGTTATCACTCATAGCCCTCTTGGAATTTTGAATGAAATTATTGATAAAAAGGAATTTTCTCCGAAAGACATTTTTTTAAATCACGTGGATAAATAGTTAAACGACAACGTATTAAAAGAGTATACTGTTTCTTTTGTTTAAATTTAAATTAACTTCATCAACTAGTTCCTTTTAACTTCTTTAAAATATCTACCAACCGTATAAAAACTTCAAAGATTTACGTATTATGAGCTAAGGCTTGGTGGTTGATAAACAGCGAGGTTGCAATATTGATTGTTTATGAGTCAAAAACCAAGCTAGTATTGGCTAAATGCATCACGGTGCATAAACGGGGAGGGGGAAGAAAAATGTATTTTGAAGATAGTGATAAGAAGGTTTATTCTTCAGATGAAGTTGACAGAATGTCTGTTTTGGAAATCGAAGAATGTGGATTGCATGTTTATGAAGAAGAAGAGTCGTGACTTCATCAAAATAAACTATTGTGCAATGCAATGCAAAGTTTTAGTTTAATGGAGGGAACTAAATGGAAAAGAAAGATGATGATAAAAATGAGTTTAGCGGTAGTATCGGCTACTGGAATCATGTCTTAGGAGAGCTTGAAACTCGTGTGATAAAGGAAAAGTCAAAGCGAGCAGAGATAAGCAGCAAGCTGACACATTTGAATAAATCGCGATAGGGAATGTAGTTTAGAAACTCAATGAGGGGAGGGTGAGATGACAAAATCAAAGAAATTATTGAAAAACAAAATGGATGTAATTATTTGTAGTCATTGCCACAAAATTATAACTAGTCCTGCATTAGTTGGTCTAATGCTTGTATGTCCTCATTGTAAGAAATCAGTTAATGGCCAGTATTATCACGAATTTGCTAGTAAAAATTAGTGAGAATACCTGGATTAGAACAAGAAATTACCTTGGAGGTGGTTTTAATGGCAAAAAAGAAAGGATACGAATATCATAAACAAAATGAATATCCAGGTGAGAGAGTAGCTGAAAAGAAAAGAGTCGCTGAACGAGAAGAATTAGCTGAGAGAAGGGCTGATGCTAGAGTTGCAGCAAAAGGCAAAAGAAGCGATGCTAAGATGGACTCTGAGATAAGAAGAAGTACTAATAGGGCTGAAAGAGTTGATAGAAGAAGAGATGCTGCAGACTCAATTGGGCTAGCAGTAATTGCTGGGCTTATTTTGATTATACTAGTTGGCTCCGTTTGGGGTTTTATTGCAATTCAAGATCAGTCAGATAGAATTGATGCACAGTCAAATGAGATAAATACTTTGAACTCGCAATTAGCAGAGGCAAATTTGAATAGAGATCAGAATGCACCAGATAATCGAGCTGAGCAAGTCCAACTATATAGCGAGTTTACTGTGGCAACCTATAATATGAATAGAGAACTTATTGCTTTGGATGACTATGATACGATATACTCGAACATATATCAACTATGCTTAGGTTTGACTGAGAGAGATAATAATGTGAATCACGCACTTTACAGATTCGCTCAAAAACAACTTGTGTATTATCAGCAAATGGCAGTTCTAGATGACAAACCGCAATGTAACTCAAGGATTCAAACTATGCGTTCAGCAATGGAAGCTAGCAGGGTCGCAGATGAGAGACTTTATGTCTTAACAAAGAACTTGTGCGACGAGATTACAGATAACGAAATAGACTACACTAAAAAATCAGAGCTTGGCTGGCATAGAGCAAGAGACGATGCAGATAATAAAGCAAAAGCTTTTGATGATGCAGAAAGAGCCGTAATTGAATGTCTTGAGTAAGGCAAAAATAACTTAGATATTACAACAACTTATTTTTTTATTTTTTTTAAATAATTGTAAATAAGATTTAATTCAACAACCGGGAACTGGGAGGTGACGAGATGGCAAAAATAAGTAGAGGAGGACGGATGACTGCAGCTAAATCGCGTGCTGCAAAAACTCCAGGTGGTAAAGGGATGGTAAAAAATAGACCTGCTGGAAAGAATATAATGAAAACTTAAGGAATCCTGCAAGGGATATTTGTTGCTTATCAAGAGGGAAAGCAATCCCTCTTGTCCTATTATCCATGTAAGTACTGCGTGAATGGTCTTGTAACTTCAACAAATCCAAAGATGGCAGCATTAGATTATGAAGTTATAACGTTGTATACAATTATTTTTTTGTGAATTTTCATAATCATTATATAATCATAAACAAATATTTAGAGAGCTTATGAAAAAGAAAAATACTTCTAAAATAGTAATTGTGATTTTTATGTGCATAATCCTGGTTGGAATTGGTTTAGGCATCATCTATTCATCTTTACCTGAACACCACCCAGATAGTAATCAGCTTTTTTGCGAAAAAGCAGGTGGAATATGGACGAATAATCAAACTTGTCTTCTCTCATACAAAAAAGCAGGAGATACATGTACTGATGGAGGACAATGTATAAGTGGAATTTGTTTTCCACCAATACTAACTGATGAACAAATAATTAATCTTACCAAGAGTTCTTTGAAAAATGTTGAGGGAACCTGCTATCCTGAAGATATAGCGATTGGTTGCGTTCCACAAGTTATCAAAGGAACAGTTTCTATGCAATCTATGTGTCTGAATGAATGATTGTGCAGAAGATTAGCTCATAACACAATCACTTTATTTTTGAGCTTGAAAAAACGTATTAAAAATTGAAAGAACTGATTAAGAAAAAATAATGTTTACTTATTAGCAAGTTGATTTAAGCTTCAAAAGTTGTTGTACGCGTCTTTAAATCCAAGTATGTTTGAGACATCAACAGTTTCGTTTGGGTTTTCTGCAGGTCTTCCTCTCCTATAAGCACTTAGTGCATTTTCCCATGTGCCAAATCTATCTTTTTGCATGTTTAGATACTCAGCAGCCGCCTTTATAGACTTTTCAGGGTCGAATCTCTCATCAATTCTTGCAATTTCATCCAAATTTCCATTATAGCTTTCAATCATGTTTTGTAAATCGTTTCCATGTCTAAAGTCTGTGCCAGTTCTATTACTACTACCGTATACTTTCAAACCCATTTTCATCGCAGTTCCTGGTTGGAATTGCATCAAGCCCCCACCTCCATCGCTTCGTCCACGACTAGATTTATTTATGGTTAGTGGCTCTGCGTAGCTTTCTTGCATGGCTAAAGCAGCAAGTAAGCCATCTGGCATTTTATACATTTGTTCATATTTGCTAAATAAATTTTCGAATCTTTTAGCACGCTCCACTCTTCCTTGCGTTGTCCATTTTGGAGTTGTTATTTCTCCCATTTCAGAATACGAGTAATGATTATTGTTATTTACTATCTTATTTTCACTCACTATAGTTTCATAATTGTTCGCCTTTGGAGTTTGCAAATTGTAAGCTTCAGTTTTTATTTCACTTGGAAAGCCCATAATAGCCCCAGATAACAAAAAAGCCTTTAAAATAGGTCTTTTTT
>SKHC01000052.1 GCA_007117145.1 Candidatus Woesearchaeota archaeon | reverse complement strand
TGTGACTTCTATGCTTTTTTGTTTCAAGACTTACATAACTCTCTTTTGCAAGCTCTTCATCAACACTTATATTGCCCTGACTTGGGTCAATTATTTCATACATTTTATCCTCGTATTTCAAGAAAACTACATAGTTACTATTATTCTTTTTCAAATTCCTAATATCCTTCGTGTTTATCCTCACAATCAAATAATTATCAACAAGTAGCTCCTTTAACTTTTCAAAGCGAACCTCACCAACGTTAAACTCAATACCTTCCTTCTTGCTTTTCTCAACGTATAACTCACTAATTTTTTTAGCCAGTTCAATATCGCTCTTCTTATACCTGTGAAAACGATAATCAGGGTAATCAAATTCCAAACTCTCAGTAAAAACTTTAACGTTTAAACCATAGTTTAAGCCAACGCTGGCAAGACCAAATATGCTACAAGCCCTAGTAGGTAAAACAACGCTAGAAAGCCAAATCTTATACTCTTCTTCTTCTTTTGGTTTATAAGTAGAATCATTAAGGCTTAGCACATTAATTAAACATGCTGCCGCGTTAGTATAACTACTAGTTTTCAAATAAACCATTTTCTAATTAAATATCTAAGTTTTTAACATTCATAGCATTTTCTTCTATGAACTTACGTCTTGGAGCAACATCGCTACCCATGAGCATAGAGAAGACCATGTCACTTTCAAAAGCATCTTCAATCGTTATTTGTTTTAAAACTCTGTGCTCAGGATTCATAGTGGTTTCCCAAAGCTGAGTTGGATTCATCTCTCCAAGACCTTTATATCTTTGGATACTAGTTCCTTTTCCAAGCTCTTTAACTAAAGCATCCTTTTGAGCTTCAGTTCTAACGTATTGCTTAGAATTACCTTTTTTTATCAAGTATAATGGAGGCTGAGCAACGTATATGTATCCTGCTTCAATTAAAGGTTGCATGTACCTGTAGAAGAACGTCAAAATCAGTGTTGTGATGTGACTACCATCAACGTCAGAATCAGTCATAATAATTATCCTATGATACCTAGCTTTTTCAATGTTAAACTCATCACCAATACCCGTACCTAGAGCTGTGATTAAAGCTCTAATTTCTTCACTAGATATAATCTTTCCAAGTCTTGCTTTTTCAACATTTAATATCTTACCTCTAAGAGGAAGAATTGCTTGGAATTCCTTACTTCTACCTTGTTTTGCACTATTATGCACAAAAACTCCCGACGCTAAAGCAAAGTTATGCGTGTTAGGAACTTCAATGTCATACACATCCATTCTTTCGTTCAAAACCACTTTTTCTTTAATTTTATGATTATAATTTTCAACTGCCACCTGTAACATTTCTTCATTATTATAAAAGAACCTCTCCTTAAAAGTAGAGTATTTTAAAATGTTGGGACTTTTTATAGATTTTCTGTGTTCTTCAAAAACTGAAGCACTTATCCTATTGTGGGCCTCCTCTACAGCTTTAAGCAAACTCATAGTGTTCTTAAAGTATGTTTCATCATAAGCTTTTTTCCGTTTAGCCCTAAATTTATTTGTCCATTGTTTTTTCGTAAGCTCACTTCTCCACTTAAGTAGCTCTTTATCAGACCATTGTTTTATGGCAATATTTGCCAATTCCTTCTTTTTATTAGGATTATTCCTGTAATAATTTTTAGTTTTAATACTATGAATAGTTCTATTCTCCAAGTTTTCCCAATATTTCTTTTGAGCTTCATATAATTGTTTGTTATTTAGCTTCCTGTACTCTTCATTATCATAGTAGAATTCAATAAATTTTTTCTTCATATATGCTTTATATTCTTTGTTTTCCCACTGTTTCTTAGCTCTCTCACTAAGAACATTTCTTATTTTAAGAATTGACTTGCTAACTTTATCTCTAAATTCTCTAGTTTTTCTAATTTGTTTAAGTTTATTTTTAACTTTCTCTGTCAAAATAGTTTTTTTTGCATGTTCCCTGTGCAAGTTTAAATGCTCATCTTTCTTCATCCTAACGATATTTGAAGGGTTATTATTTAATTTATTAAAATCAATATGGTGTCGGTGAGAACCTAATTTCTCATAAACACCATTATTTAAATTATATTCATCAGACAAAATATGAGTAAAAATCCAATCGTACATAGAATTATCGTAGACCATCTCATATCCTTCAATAGTTATTCTTCCTTCCTTTTTTGAATGCTTCTTATATAATGGCATTAAAGAATCTTTTGTGGATAAATCTTTAGCCTCTTTATATGAGCCATTTCTAAGCATAAATTTATGATCTGGAGTACATATTATTTCCTCATCATTATTTAATACTATTTTTAGAACTTCAGCGTTTTTCTTGGTTATTCTAGGATGAAGAACCTTTTCAACACCTATGCTACCTTCATTTTTTATTGTATAACAGTAATGTTCTTTTCCTTTTGATTGTTCTTTAATCAACTCTTTAAATGAAAGATTTCTGCCATCAACTAAAGAAATTTTAGTATCACCACTAAAACACCCACCAGCACTATCTCCTTCCACGATGTAAATCTCAGATTTACTCGGGTCTCTCTCTTGACAATCACTTAGCTTTCCAGGCAAAGTACTACTCTCTAAAACGCTTTTCCTTCGAGTAAGCTCTCTTGCTTTCTTAGCAGCTTCCCTTGCTCTTGCAGCAGTCAAACTCTTTTCAATGATTAGCTTTGCTTCATTTGGATTTTCATCCAAAAACTCAGCCAAACTTTCATTTACAACCCTATCAACAATGCTTTTAACCTCGCTGTTACCAAGCTTTGTCTTAGTTTGACCTTCGAATTGAGGTTCTGGAACTTTAACACTAATAATCGCAGTTAAACCTTCACGAACATCCTCACTGCTAAGCTTAGATTTCTCCTTGCTATTCTTATCAGCATAACTATTAAGACTTCTAGTGAGTGCAGTTTTAAAACCAGTAACGTGAGTTCCACCTTCATGAGTATTAATATTATTTACGAAACTAAACAAAGTCTCTGTGAAAAGGTCAGTGTATTGTAAAGCTACTTCAACAATTACATCGTCTCGTTCTTTTTCCATGTAGATTGGAGCATGAATTGGTTTCTTACCTTGGTTTAAGTACTCGACGAAACTCACAACACCTCCTTCGTAGTAAAATTCTTCCTTGTCATTAACTCTTTCATCAACAAGCATTACTCTAACACCTTTATTTAAGAAAGCAAGCTCTCTCATCCTGTTTTTAACGTGGTTCAAATCAAGACTTATACCCTCAATGAAAATCTCAGGATCAGCCCAAAACCTAACATAAGTTCCGTTTTTTTCACTAGTCCCAACTTCTTTCAACTCATCAACCTTTAAACCTCTCTCAAAACTCATAGCATATTTTTTTCCATCCCTTGAAACAACAACATCAACTCTTTTACTTAAAGCATTAACAACACTAATACCTACACCGTGAAGCCCACCACTTACCTTGTAAGAATCTTTCTCAAACTTCCCTCCTGCATGAAGCTTTGTCATTACAACCTCTAAAGCACTCATATTCAAATCCCTGTGAATATCAACAGGGATACCTCTACCATCATCGTCAACGCTAACACTTTGATCTTTGTGTAAAGTAATAATAATCCTGTTACAATGACCTGCCATTGCTTCATCTATGCTATTATCAACTACTTCTTGCAATAAATGATGCAGGCCTCTCTTACCAGTACTACCAATATACATTCCAGGCCTTTTTCTAACCGCGCTAAGCCCTTCTAAAACCTTAATATTCCCTGCTTTATACTCGTTATCCACCATAAAAAAATTAAACACGAGCAGTATATAAATGTTATGAATTACTCGCAGAAAAAGCAATAAATAATATAAATAAAAGAATATTACTTAATCCAATGCTAAACGAATTCAACACGATAATCACCACATTAACATTAATCGCTCATATTTCTATCATAGCATATTTACTATTATATTCAATTTCAAGTATACCTCAAGTAAAAAAATTTTACTTAAAAATTCAGAAAAATATTAGACAACATGGATTAAAATACGTACTAATTACAAG
>SKHC01000011.1 GCA_007117145.1 Candidatus Woesearchaeota archaeon | reverse complement strand
TATAGGTATTAGCAACGATTTAATGTTTGCAAATAATTTAGATCCAAGAGTTAAAAGCTCACTAAGTGAAGAAGAAATAGTTTTCCCTCCATATAATGCAATACAAATTCAAGATATACTAAAGCACAGAGCAGTAAATGCTTTTAAACCCGAAGTATTGGAACAAGGAGTTCTACAAAAATGTGCTGCGTACGCTGCAAGAGAACATGGGGATGCGAGAAGAGCCTTAGAACTTTTAAGAGTTGCAGGAGAAATAGCTGAAAGACAAAACCAAGAAAAAGTCACAATAGCAAACATAGATGAAGCTGAAGATAAAATTGAAAGAGACAGACTCATAGATATGATTAAAACACATCCAAAACAATTCCAAGCAACACTTTACCCAATACTTTTGCTTGGACAAGGAGGAAAAAAAGAAATATACACAGGAGACATATACGAATTATACAAGGATGTGTGTGAAAAAATTGGATTGAGACCTTTAACTCAAAGAAGGGTTAGTGATATAATTGCAGAACTTGATATGCTTGGAATAATAAATGCTAAAGTGATAAGTAAAGGAAGATTTGGAAGAACAAGAGAAATAACTATTAGCTTATCAAAAAGTTTAGAGAAAAAAATTATGCATATTTTACAAGAAGAATTAGATGTAGAAGAACAAAAGGAAGACAAATACAAACTTTACTAAAAAAATGAGTGTCTTAAATGAATTAGTAAACAAAGGAGTTCTAATAAGTCCAGAAGTTATAAATAAAAAATACTCTGAAGATTTAATTGCAGAAGTCGCAAACTTTTTTGGTGACGACTTAGATGTAATAGATGAAGAATTACTAAAAAATTATTTAGAAAAACAAAAAAAAGTAGTCAAACCAAAAATTGAAATAATAAAAGACTACACGAAACCAGCTGTAAAAAGAAGTTATCAAGACTTCGTAGACTTATTCAATTTAAGATTTAAAAACACATCTGCTTTGCTTAGAACAAGACAAGAACTCACAAGTATAATCAGTATTGGAAGAGTAAAAAACAAAAACCAAAACGAAAAAGTAAGTTTGATAGGAATGGTTTTAGAAAAAAAAGAAACAAAAAATAAGAATTTTGTGATTGTTTTAGAAGACCAAACAGGTACAACCACTGTTATAATTAGAAAAGATGAGAGAAACGAAGAAGTTTACAAAGAAGCACAAGACTTACAATTAGACGAAGTAATTGGAGTTACAGGAACTGTTTTAAACCAAGCAATATTTGCAGACTCAATAATTTTTCCAGACGTTCCTGTAAGCAACGAATTAAAAAAACAACGAGAAGAAGAATACGCAGTATTTATAGGTGATCAACACTTTGGAAGCAAAGTATTCATAGAAGATGGTTTCAAAAAATTTCTAAGCTGGATAAAAGGAGAAATAGGTAATGAGGAGCAAAGAAAAATAGCTAGTAAAATAAAATATTTGATAATGTCTGGAGACATAGTAGAAGGAGCAGGAACTTATCCTGGTCAAGAAGAAGATCTGAAAATAATAAATGTAAAAGAGCAATACGATAATGCCGCGCATTGGTTAAAACAAATACCAAAACATATTGAAATGGTTTCAACAACAGGAAACCACGATGTTGGAAGATTGGCAGAGCCTCAGGAAAAACCCTTCTTTGAAGTAGCAAGTGCATTGTATGAAATACCTAACCTCACACTTGTAAGCAACCCTGCTGTGTTAAATATAGGAAAAACAGACGACTTCCCAGGATTCAACATTTTATTATATCATGGAGGAAGCCTTATTTATTACAGTCAAAACATACCAAGTGTTAGAAACCTTGGAGGTCAAAAAAAAGTAGATCTTATCATGAAGTATCAATTGAAAAGAAGACACTTAGCCCCAACTCACGGCAGCACTTTAATAATACCTGATTCAAAAGAAGATTATTTGTTTATAGAACAAGTACCTGATTTTTATATAACAGGACACATACACAGAGCAAGTGTTGCCAATTACAGAAATGTAACTATGATAAATACTAGTTGTTGGACTGAAACAACAGAAGATCAAATAAAAAGAGGTTTGCAACCACAACCAGGCAGAGTAGCTATTGCAAACCTTCAAACTAGAGAAGTAAAATTAATGAACTTCTTAACAAAAGAAGAAAGAGAAAAAGAAAAAGAGAAACTCAAACAAAATGAATAAAGAAATGTCTAAAGAAACACAAGAATACTTTGCTTTGCTTAAAAGTGAAAGCTTAAAGCAATACGAAATAGCTCAAAAAGCAAGGAAAACAGGTGTTGACCCTGAAGACTTCGTTGAGGTAAAACTTGCAGACAGCTTAGCTGAAAGAGTTATTGGTCTTATAAGTGCTGTAGCACCACAAATCGCAGAAGGTGGCGCTATAGAGAGAATAATAGAACTAGAAACCAAATGGAATCCTCTAGATTGGAGGGTTGGAATGCAGATAGCTTATGAGATAAGTAATCAAAAATTTTGTGCTTTCAAAGACAAACAAGAAGCAATGGAAGTTGGAATTAGAACAGGGTTTGCTTACGTTACATTAGGAGTTGTAAGTGCCCCTTTAGAGGGTTTTACAAGTCTTGAAATAAAAAAAAGAAATGACTCAGGAGAATACTTTTGCATAAACTACGCAGGACCAGTAAGAGCTGCAGGAGGAACAGCTGCGGCTGTGAGTGTTTTAATAGCAGACTATGTTCGAAAGAAAAATGGATACGCTGCTTATGATCCAACAGAAAAAGAAGTACAAAGATGCGCTGCAGAAATCGAAGACTACCACGAATACATAACTAACTTACAATATTTTCCAAGTAAAAAAGAAAGCGAATTCTTAATGAAAAATTTACCTGTAGAAATATCTGGAGATCCAAGTGAGAAATACGAGATAAGCAGTGCTTTACTAAAAGATTTACCAAGAATTCCAACTAATGTTTTAAGAAGTGGTTATTGCTTAATTCACAGCAGTTGCATCCCTTTGAAAGGTCCAAAACTTTGGAAGCAAATCCAAAAATGGATGAAGGAAATGGAAATGGAACACTGGAGTTTCATGGGAGACTTTGTAAAAATTCAAGAAAGTATGAAAAGTAAGGGTGCGAAAAAGAAGGAAGACACGAAGATATTACCAGACTACACATACATAAAAGATTTGGTTGGAGGAAGACCTGTACTTGGACATCCAATGAGAAATGGTGCGTTCAGATTAAGATATGGTAGGTGTAGAACAACAGGGTTTAGCGCTCAAGGAGTACATCCAGCCACAATGTATGTATTAAATAAATTCTTAGCAATAGGAACACAACTAAAAGTTGAAAGACCTGGAAAAGCAGCGGCGTATAGTAGTTGTGATACAATTGAAGGGCCCATTGTAAAACTTTTAAACAGAGACGTTGTAAAAATAGACTCATTGAGTTCTGCCAAAAAATTATACCCAGAAATTAAAGAAATAATATATGCGGGAGATGTATTGATAAACTATGGAGACTTCTACGATAGAGCACACAAACTAGTACCTTGTGGTTACTGCCAAGAAATATGGATACAAGAAATCGAAAGAACAGGAAAAAAAATCGTAACTGAAAACGCTAGTGAGCTATACAAAAAACCTTTAACTACGAAGATAAGCTTTAGCGAAGCACTAGAAATTAGCAAGGAAACACAAGTAGCTATGCACCCAGATTACACTTATTATTGGAATTCTATAACTGTTGAAGACTTGCAACAAATAATTGACAATACAAAAATAGACGGACATGATGTATTAATAGAAGAAAAAGCAAAAAGAGCTTTAGAGCTTATAGGTATTCCTCACAAAAAAAACAAAGTTGAAAAAGAACATGCAAAAGCATTAGCAGTCATATTAAAACTCAAAGAAAAACCAAAAGTACAAGGAGAAACAACACTTGAAGCAGTAAATAAGATAAGTCCTGTGCTAATAAAAGATAAGCTTGGAACTTTTATTGGAACCAGGATGGGCAGACCTGAAAAAGCAAAGATGAGAAAACTTACAGGCAGCCCACACACATTATTTCCTGTAGGAGAAGAAGGAGGAAGGCTTAAAAGTTTTCAATCAGCATTAG
>SKHC01000023.1 GCA_007117145.1 Candidatus Woesearchaeota archaeon | reverse complement strand
CTTTTAGTGGAAGTAGTTTTTCAGGTGTTGGAATTAGTTTTTACAGTGAGGACGGCAGTGAAATTATTGATGATATAATATTAATCTTGGAAGGTAATGATTTCAACATTATTAATCAAGATACTCTGGAGGATTGTTTGTTTGACACTATTAGTGGTAATAGTATTATTTGTGTGAGTGTTACTAATACAAGTCAGCTTAGGTTTTACGTTGATCAAAGTAGGGGTAACTTAGCAAATCCTGTACTTATGGCTATCAATAATCAAGTTGATATTTTAGCTAAAGATATAAGTATTGATGCAACTGAAAGTATTCTTGGATTTTTAGATATGACTTCGAATCAGATACAAGAGAACTTAAGAGAGGTTGATGGTATTCTTGCAAGTCTGGATAGTTTGCAAATTAATTTGATGCAAATTAATAATCAACTCGCAGGTTTTAATGTGGAAAACAGGCTTGAAATGTTAAGTCAGATTAATGATCCTAATAGTGAATTATCTATAGGTATTTTAAGTGCCAAAGAAGACATAGAAACTTTAGAGCAAAGCATCGAGTTCGCTCTTAGGGAATTTGAAAGAATTGAAGGCATAGTAACCGATAGTAAACACAGTGTTGATAGGGCATTTATTGGTCTTGAGTGTCCAAATAAGGATTACAAGGATTTAAGCCCGTACATTTTAGATGATGATTTGTTTGTAAACGAAGTCGTCGGTAGCTCAAGTCCTGAATGCTCTTTAGTTTATACTTTGGTTAGTTTATTTGATGACAGGGAAGATGAAATTAGAGCTACAATTGACGAATTTAGGTTGCTTCAGTTACAAGTACAAAGCAGTAAAGAAGAGATTAACGAGTTAGAAAAAAATATTTTCATTGAAGCTCACAATTTAGAATCAGATTTATCGACTGCAGGGGAGAGCAGAGATAACATTCAAAGTAGTCTTCGCGAGTTAGAGCTTAGCTCAAAGGAAGGAGAGAGTCAAATTGTTAGCATGAAAGAAGCATTTAGTAGTTTAAGTCAAAGTTTGCAAGAGCTTTCTGATTACAACGCTGAAGAGCTTATTAATCCTATTACTTATTCCAGTGAACAAGTTGATGATATTGACAGAACGTTCCTTGACTTCTTATTTCCAAGTCTTCTTTTGATTGTTATAATGTTTGTAAGTGTTATGCTAGGAGCAATTTTGATTATCAAGGAGAGGATTAGTAGTGCTAGATTTAGAAATGATATTTTGCCTGTTAACAAGATTATTTTCTTGATTGGTATGTACTTGACTTCTTTCATATTTGTGTTCCTTCAAATCATAATATTTTTGGTAATCGGTGTTTTCTTTTTTAAATCAGCTATTGTTGTTGACCCGACTTTGTTTTTGGAATTTTCAATTATTGCATTGGTGTTTGTCAGCGTCGGTATTATTATTAGTAGCTTTGCTAAGACTGAGGAAATTGCTATTTTGAGCGCGATTAGTTTCTGTGTGCTTATGCTTATTTTCTCTAATATTTTGATTCCTATTGAGACTATGACTGCTTTCCTTGCAAGTCTTGCAAAGTATAGTCCTTTTAATGTTGCTGAAAACGTGATTAGAACACATATGATTTATGGTATTGACGTGTTTAGTTTAAGTAAGAGTGCGTATACTTTGTTTTTCACTCAAAGCTTAGTTATCTTAACTGCTTGCTACGTAATTTATTTGAAGAGATAGAGCTAATTCGTTTTTCTAATAAAAGTTAAAAAAGCTGTGTGTTGGAAGTCTTTTGTTTCTGGTCTTACGATTTTATCTGTTATTTTCCATTGCCTCTCTATTATTTCAACGGTTTCTTCGTGTAAGTAATTTTCTGGCAGTGCTAGAATCGTTTTTTGTGATTGTGTTATTTGAGGGCTGTAAACTACTAAGTACCCTCCTTTTTTTAGGTGTTTGTCTGCTGTTTTAAACGCTTTCCATGGCTCTGGAACATCTAATGTGAAAACGTCAAATTTTTGTTTTAAATCTATTTTGTATATATCTCCCTCGATTACTTCAACTTCGTAGTTTTCAAGGTTTTTCTTTGCAATTTCTAGGTGCTCTTTGTGTTTTTCAACGCTTGTAACTTTGCATATAAGTGATAGGTGTGCTGAAAGTCCTCCTGTGCCAGTTCCCGCATCTAATACTTTACTGTTTTTGTTTAGACCTGTTTTAGAAATTATTATTCCTGCATCTTTTGGAGTTATTAGTTGAGCCCCTCTTTTAAAAGTGGTTATTTTTTCTTTTTCTGACAAATCTAATAATATGAAGTTATCTTTTTCATGAGTAAAAGCTGATTGTTTTAGTTTTTCTTTTGGTATCTTAAACGTTTTTGTTTGAAAATCTTTTTCTGGGTTTATTATGTGCCTTTCTTCTTGGAAGGTTTTAACTAGTTTTTCTCCATCAAAGATTTGTCTTTGTTTTTTAATTAAAAGTTTCATTGTATTTAGAAACTTAGAGAATTTTATAAAGTTTTATAAATAACCGTTTTTTTCTTTTGGCTATGAGCCTGTAGCCTAGCCTGGATAAGGCGACAGCCTTCTAAGCTGTAGATCGGGGGTTCGAATCCCTCCAGGCTCATTTTTTCATCTTATTTCTTGGCTTAAAGAATTTTCTCTTAGGACTTGAACTGCTTCCTTGACTGCCTTGTTTGTTTTTAGAAAACTTTTTTCCAAACCCTTTTTTCCTTACGTTTTTTATGTTAGCTCTGATGTCTATGTCTAACTGTTTAAATTCTGGAATTGGCTTTTTTATTATATCATAATTTCTGTTTTCTTGCTCTACCCTTCCAAAGTTTTGATGGTCGTTTTGAGTTATAATATTAATTACTAGTCCTTCTTTTTCTGCTCTTGCTGTTCTTCCTATTCTGTGAGTGTATTCTTTTGGATCTCTTGGTATATCAAAGTTGTAAACGTGACTCACATTATCTATGTGGATTCCTCTGGCGCTTACATCTGTGCATACTAATATTTTTGATTTGCTGGCATCATCGAACATCTTCATTACTTGGTTTCTCTTATTTTGGGTTAATCCCCCATGCAGTGCTAAGGCTTTAACTCCTTGACCTTTTAACACGTTTGCAACTAAGTCTACTTGGTGCCTTGTGTTACAGAAAACCATTGATAATTCTGAATCCTCGTTTTTTAACAGGTGTACTAAGAAACTCATTTTTTGATGGTTTCTCACATCGTAGTATACTTGTTTCAGTTTTTCTTTTGAAACGTGTTGTTCTACTTGTACTTCTACCGGATTATTCATATACTTTGCAGATATTCTCAAAAGTTCAGGTCTAAGTGTGGCTGTGTATAGTAGTGTTTGACGAGTTTTAGGTGTTTGCCTAAGTATTTGTTCTATGTCTGCTATGAATCCCATGTCAAGCATTCTATCTGCTTCATCTAAGACTAGCATTTGTACTTGGCTTAAATTCACTGTTTTGCTTCTGTGATGATCTAAAAGTCTTCCAGGTGTTGCTACTATGATGTCTGTGTTTTTTAAACTCTCAACTTGAGGATTCATACTAACTCCTCCGTAAACCATTGTAACATTCACTTTTTTGATGTTGGAAAAGCTTTTGATTTCTTTTCCTACTTGTTCTGCCAGTTCTCTTGTTGGAACAAGCACTAATCCGAATGGATAGTTTTGTTTTTCAATTTTTTGAAGCATTCCTGCTCCAAACGCGAATGTCTTTCCTGAGCCTGTCTTGCTTCCTGCAAGTACATCTTTTCCTTCAAGTATTAAAGGTATTGTCTTTTCTTGTATCTTTGTCGGATTTGTAAACCCTTTGTTTTGTGCCGATTTAGCAATTTCACTTGTAATTCCTAGTTTTGTAAATGATTCCATTTTGTTCTCTTTATAAAATTTTTTTGTTAAAAGAAGCGTTTCACTATCTTTATTTATAAAAGAAACACTAATTGGTTTATAAAACTATGCATATTTAATTAAATCATAACTATTTTAAATGATGTAAAACTACGGTTAACGATGCACGCGCGGGTGGCCAAGTGGCTAAGGCAAGAGGCTGCAACCCTCTGATCGTGGGTTCGAATCCCACCTCGCGCTGTTATTATTTAAAAACATATAT
>SKHC01000078.1 GCA_007117145.1 Candidatus Woesearchaeota archaeon | reverse complement strand
GAATATGGCTTCATGTGTTATCTGTTTTAGTTTTTTCTTTGTTCCGTTTTTATTTAAGATTGATAATAAATCGCTAACCACTAGTACTCCTTTTATTTTGTCTAGTTTCCCTTCATATATTGGAATTCTGCTGTATCCTTGTCCTATTATTAATGGAATAGCTTCTTTTATTGTAAGGTTTCCTTCTAGCGCGAATATCTCATTTCTTGGAGTCATTACTTGACCAACCATTGTATCATCGAATTTGAGTATGTTTTGTATCATTTCTTTTTCTAATGGCTTGATTTGTCCTTGTTGTTCTCCTATTCTTATCATGTATTTTAGTTCTTGTTCTGTTACTATGTAGTCTGCATGGGTTTGTGGTCCGAATTTGTTTACGTATAAACTAAACCTGTAGAATCCCCATACAAAGGGTTTTAACATTACCATTAAACCATATATTATCGGACTTATCAAAAGGCTTATTTTTAGACTGTGTTTAGCGCAAAACGTTTTTGGTATTACTTCTCCAAATGTTAAGATTAGAAATGTCATAACTCCTGTTGCTATACCTACTCCTGCATCTCCAAAGTAGTCTAATGCGAGTTTTGTTGCAAGTGCGCTTCCTGCTATGTTTACCAGGTTGTTTCCAATTAGTATTGTGATTAGCGTTTTTTGAAAGTTTTCTTTTAAGTAGTAGAGGTATTTTGCTCTTTTCTTGTTTTCTTCAAATAATTGTTTTGCTTTTAGTTTTGAGACGCTAACTAGTGCTACTTCTGCTCCGCTAAAAAAACCAGAAAGTCCAATCATTACTATCAAATATATTAGTATTGTTTGCATTTGTATTCTTTCCTATTACTTTAACTTTCTTGCTTCATTTAAATTTTTTGTGCTAAATGTTGCTGCTATGAGTATTGGAAACGTGATTGTGAAGTCCGCTGTTACTTTTGCGTGTTTAGAGTTTATATTTAGTTTTGCCCAAGTTTTTGCTTCTTCTTCGTTTCCTCCGCTGTCTGAGCCATCGAATTCTTGGGCTGTTGTTAGGTATACTGCTCTTTGGAGTCCTTCTCTTAATATGTTTGCGTTTAAGCAGTAGTGTTTTGGTACTCCTCCTCCAAGTATTATTGCGCTTACGTCTTCTTCTTGTAGTAATTCGTCTGTTAGTTTTTTTTGGTCTTCACTTACATCGACTAACAGCGTATTTTTTTGTTTGAAAAAGTATGTGAGGTCTCCTGTTGAGCCATCTAGTATCGTCGGTGAGTGTACAGGTATATTATTTTTTTGAGCCCAGTATAGGTATGAGTCTTTTCCTAGGTTTTCTCCCATTTTCTTTGTTAGCTGGGTTGGTGTTATTGTTTTTCCTTTGAATTCTTTAAGAATTGGTGATAAGAATCTTTCGTAGTTTAGGTATCTGCTGTTTGGAACTAGTATGTTTCCTATTCTTCCAACGCCGTGCTCGAATAGGAATCTTCCGGGTATGTTGAATTCTCCTAGTTTGAAGTCCGCCATTGATTTTATTGCATCTTCTTCTACTCCTGAGCCACTTGTTATTACGTAGTGAACTTTTTTTTGTTTTACTAGGTAGGTTATTATTTCTCTAAGTCCTGAGCTAATAGCGTTTCCTGTAAATACTAGTATTATCTTGGATTTTTGTTTTATCATGTCTTCTACTATTTTTATTGCTCGTCCCAGGTTTGTTGCTTGAAATCCTGTTGTTTCATACGAGTTTAAGAATTCTTGTAGGGTTAGTTTTTCCTCTAAGTTTGGCCCTTTTACTGAGGGGTAATCGTCTAGTTCTGTTGTTTTTTTCATATATGTATTTTTATATGTCATTTCTAACTCAACTCGAGTTATGTTTAACTCTTTAATTTATAAGAAAAATTTGTTTGTTTATATTTATTCTTAAAAAAAATAAAAAAATAAAAAAAAAGTTGGGGGATTTCTAGTTGAAACTACATACTAAGACGCATTGCATAGTACATATTACATCCGGGTAATCTGGATCGTTTCTACAAGCACTTTCACATTCAAGGAATTCTCCTCCTAAAGCTTGGCAGTCTGCTTGGCTTATATATTCACATTCTCCGTATTCTGGTAGAGGTGTTCCTCCAAGGTTAGCACACTGTGCATACACGTCTTGCGTGGTTTCTCCACATTCTCCTTGCACTATGTTTTCAGCTCCTGCTGCTTGTGCTGCGCAGTTGTTTCCAAACGTCATTCTTATAGTGTCCACACCGTCTGCTCTTGGAACTTGCAGTTCTCCACATACTGGAGCCCATTCAAGTGTACATGCGACTGGCTCTCTTAGCCACTGTGAGTATTCTTCACAATGTGTTGTTCTGACATCGACGCATTCTCCAAGGCTTGGACAGTAAGTTAAGTGTTCTTCTTCACAGTCAAGTACTTGTTGGTCTAATTCTTCTGTGAATACTTCACCGTTAGCTTGGCATTGTCTTGGATAACTTTCCATTACTGGGTATCCTGCAGCTTCACATTCTTCGAAGCTTGTTACTTCTACAGGGGTCTCGCAGGCTGCTAGTGCTAGCAAACCTACCATGGTTAGTAATAATAATTTGTTCATTTTTTGATCACCTAGCTTTCTAGGTAGCATCGGATATTTATATACTTTCTTTTAGGTTCTAAATTTTTTGAAGTGATAAATTATTTAAATTGCAAGTTTATTATTTATGTTTATGGATAAAAAGAAGGTGATACTTGTTATTAGAGATGGGTATGGTAGACGAGATGCAAAGCAAGACAACGCTGTTTTGCTTGGCAAGACCCCTTTTTCTGATGAATTAATGAAAAATCATCCTACTAATCTTTTGAAGACTTGTGGTAACTCTGTGGGTCTTCCTAAGGGTTACATGGGAGGTAGTGAAGTTGGGCATTTAACTATTGGTAGTGGTAGGATTGTTTGGCAAAGTTTAGAGCTAATTAACAGAACTATTAAAGATGGCTCTTTTTTTGAGAAACCTGCGTTTCTTTCAGCTATTGAGTACGCTAAAAAAGAAGGTAAAGCCATTCATTTGATGGGTTTGCTTCAAGATAAAGGTGTTCATGCTCATCAAGAGCACTTGTTTGCTATTTTGAAATTGCTTAAAGATAAGGGGATTGAAAAGGATAAGGTAATTATTCATATTTTCGGTGATGGAAGGGATAGTCCTCCAGCAAGCCTTAAGGATTATGTAAATTTGCTTTTAAAGAAGATGGACTACTTAGACATCGGGGTTATTGGTAGTGTTATTGGAAGGTATTACTCTATGGATCGTGATACTAGGTGGGATAGAACTCAAAAGGCGTATGATTTGCTTGCAAAAGGTGTTGGTTCTAAGCATGATGATGTTATGTCTGCTATTGATTCTGCGTATGATGCTGGTGAGACTGATGAATTCATAAAACCTCGGGTTGTTGGCGATTTCACAGGTATTTTTGGCGGTGACGTTGTTATGTGTTATAATTATAGAACTGATAGAGTGAGGCAGCTTTGCAGAGCTTTGCTTGAAGATGATTTCTCTGAGTTTGAGCGCTCACCTTTGGGTGTTAGAATGGTTGTTTTAACTAATTACTATAAGGATGTTCCTGCTAGCATTGTTTTTGATGATGTTAAGGTTGATAATTTGCTTGGAGAGGTTATATCTAAGGCTGGTTTGAAACAGTTACGGATTAGTGAGACTGAGAAGTATCCTCACGTCACTTTCTTTTTTAATGGTCAAATTGAAGAGCCTTATAAGGGTGAGGAAAGAGTTTTAATTCCAAGTCCAAGAGATGTTCCAACTTATGATAAAAAGCCACAGATGAGTGTGTTTGAAATTAAATCTGCTTTGATTGAAGAGATGGATAAGGATTATTCTTTAATTGTTGTGAACTTTGTTAATGGTGACATGGTGGGGCACACAGGCGATGTTGATGCTGCGATTAAAGCTGTTGAAAGTGTTGATTTGGCTCTAAAAGATGTAGTGAGTTTGGGTCTTGAGAAGGGTTATGATTTTCTTGTTTTTGCAGATCACGGTAATTGTGAGGAGATGTCAGGTGTTCATCAAACCAGTCATACTTTAAATGATGTAGACTTAATCTTGGTTTCTAAGAAGAAAGAATTGCAAAAGAAGATG
>SKHC01000006.1 GCA_007117145.1 Candidatus Woesearchaeota archaeon | reverse complement strand
TTAGCTTACACTATATTCATAGGAGCAATTGTTCTTGTTATTAGCCCTATACTTTTCGCACTCTCATATAATTTATTGCTTGTGCTTATCAACGTAACAACTATACTTGGAGGTGCGACAAGTGGAAGCGACATAGGGTTTAGTGTGGATGCTATCGATGTTAACCCCGAACACTTCGAAGTATTTAGCATGGCCGCACTTGGAATAATTGGTTTATTTGCTAGTATGATTGTAAGTATAATTCAAAAAGGAGATATAAAGGGAGGAATTAAATACGTCCCTTTCTTTGTGGTAACAAGCATGTTATTATATATCTTGTTTCAAACTATGCTTGAAAGAATATTTACTCTCGGATAATAAAAGGAAGAAAGACCCCAGGGTTTTTCAAGGGAGGGTGGTTAGAAGTTAACCTGGAGTCATTCCTTTTATCTTAATCTATGAGCTTTAGGTGGCTTTCTAAGTTCTTGAAGCCAAAGCAATCCTACTTTCATCATGTTCTTGTTGAACTTTTCACTTATCTTGTACGTTTTTTTGTACATATCGTAATCTATCATCCCCATTGTCTTCATGGGAGTTAGGATACGATCGTAAAATTGCCTTTTATTGTATGATATTACTTGTTCTTTCTTTTTTATGAAACCTTCATCTTTTGGCTTAACTAATGTACCATCATGCAGAGCAGTGGCGAACATTGACATTTCTGTTTTGCCTATTTCCCCATCTTTTAGTTTCATTTCCTCTAATAAGAGGTTGGCAACTATTACTTGCTGTTCTGTGCTGAAAATCACTTCGAATATGTTTTCAGGCATGTTGTACTGGTCAAAAAGTATTACCATATTTGTACTGAATGACACTATTACTATATAAATGTTTCTATTTGTATACGTTTATGTATACTGGTTTGGTGTTAACGTTTGATATGAGACAAAAGGTTAAAAAAGCCTTTAAAATACAAAAAAAGACTAAAATATACTCTTTTAAGCATATTTCCATACATAAATAAACTCTAAACATATAAAAAAGTATTTAAATTACCTATATTTATGATATTAAAGACATAAAAGCATATTTGAAAAATGGTAAACCCTAAAAACGAAAAAAAAACGAAAAAAATCATGTTTCTAGGTTTGCCCCTTGATAGAAACACAGGAGTATCAGTCGCTCAGAAGAATTATTCAGATGCTCTGAACCTTTCAGGTTATGATGTTGATCAAATCAACACATATCACAAAGACAAATTCGAATTAATTAGCAATAATAAGAAACAAATGGAAAGTCATTCATTGGATAATTTACTTGAAGGTTTATATGATGATTACGATAATATTCATGTCCATAGCTACATATGGTCAGCAATTAGTAAAGGAGCTAACATAACAGATATAATAAGAAAAGTAAAAGCCCCTTTAACCTATACCTTTCACAGTCAACAAATCAACAAAAACCTTGAACAAGAAAACATAGCCAAAAATGCAGATGCACTCCTATTTCTCACACGATACGAAAGAGACAAATATCTTCAGAAACATAATCATCAAAACCCAATAGTGGTTCCAAACACAATTAACTTCCAAGATGTTGAAGTAGATAGTGAGTTATTAAGTGAAAAAAAAAGACAGTATTTGCCAGAAGAAAAAATCATTTTATATACAGGAAGATTCTCACCTGAGAAAGGTTCTTTAGAGTTAGCTCAAGCATTAAGATATATGCATAAACAAGGACTTCCAGTTAAATCTATATGGATAGGTAGAGATTCAAAATCTAGTCCTGGAATAGAAAAAGAACTTAGAAACACATTAGTTCCGGGAACTTATGAATTTCCAGGTTGGCTCTCGCATGACGAACAAGCTATATATCATAAACTGGCCGATCTAAAAGTTATACCTAGTATAAACGAAGCTTTCTGCCTTTCAGCTATGGAATCAATTAATTATGGACTTCCAATCGCAGTAACTAATATTGCTCCATTAAAAGAACTATATTTAGACCACGATGCAGCTATAGAAATAAAAGAACCAAAACCAAAACAAATAGCGGAAACTATTAATCAGTATTCAAAAAACGAAGATGTATGGAGAAAAAATACTGCTTTGGCAAAAGACAAATTTAAAAGTATGTATTCTCCTGAAACAGTAGGAAAACAATTAGCAAGTGCATACAAAAAATGAACCCCTTAAGTGTAATAATGATAGGCGCAGGTGAGCGAGGGCTGGGAGTGTATAGCGATTATGTTAAAGAGAACCCAAACGATTATAAATTTACCCACATAGTTGAGCCTAACTTCGAAAAAAGAAAAGCTTTTGCCAAAATTCATAAAATAAAAGCCAAAAACCAATATGAAACTCTAGATCAGATAGACTTTGAAGATACAAAAATCGATTTTGCAATAAATGCCACACCAGATATTGAACACTTTAAGACAACTAATACTCTATTAACAAATAAAATACCCACCCTCTTAGAGAAGCCGATTGGAATTACTTATAATGAATGCGCTGAATTAGAAAAAATTTCAAAAAAACACAACACTGAGCTAATTATATGCCATGTTTTGAGATATAGTCCGTTCTATCAAACCATAAAAAAGATAATCAAAAAAATAGGATATATCAATCACATTAAACAAGTTGAAATCATAGGTATACCCCACTTCACACATAGTTATGTTCGTGGTAAATGGAGAAATTCAAAGAAATCTGGACCTATTAGTTTGACAAAGACATGTCATGATTTTGACATAATACAGTGGTTTGCAAACTCAACTCCTCTAAAAATTACTTCTTATTCTGCAAAGTCTGAGTTCATCAATAAAATTATCGATAAAACCATACCTGATTATTGCTTACAAGGATGCCCTATCGGAAAAACATGCCCTTATAATTCTAAAAAAATATATCTAAACAATAGTGAAAAATCATGGATGCACAAAGATCTTGTTATCAATCCCACAAAAGATGGTATCAAAAAAGCACTTCTAACCACAAATTATGGTAAGTGTGTATACAAACTCGACAACAATGTACCAGATAATCAAAACACAAATATATTATTCAAAAATAGTATTACTGGTGAATTAATTATGTTAATGACTGGTGCCAAATCCAATAGAAAGATCGTGATTACAGGAACAAAAGGAGTAATAAGAGGGAATTTGAGAGAAGGAATTATTTATCTAAATAATGAAATAATCAAATTAGAAAAGAGTAATTCTCATGGATATGGAGACAGATTTATGTTAAAAGAATTTGTGCGTAGCTTTAAAGCAAACAAGTTAAATAAATTACCTACAACTATTAGCAGATCTCTAATAAGCCATAAATTAGCATTTTTGGCTGAAGAAAGTAGAAAAAGCAACGAACTTCTAATATTTAATGAAACCATATAAATATAAATAATGAATGTATAATTCATAATCACATGAAAATACTTGTATTTGCAGACTTGCACGAGGACATGGAAGCCTTTGAAGTGTTAAAAGAGAAATCTAGGCAAGTAGAGATCATACTTGGAAGTGGAGATTACTCACTGTTTGGCCACAATCTTAGAAAAATACTTCAAAAAATAAACGGACTTGGGAAAAAATGTTACCTCATACACGGAAACCACGAGAGCGTGGAAGAGATGGAATCTGCCATCAAAGGATTCGAAAACTTAGAGTTCATACATAAAAAACAAGTGAAACACAAAAAACACACTATAACCGGGTACGGAGGAGACGGATTTAGTGACTTCGACGAGGAAGCAGAGCAATTTTTTTCAACGATGCATACAAAGGGAGGAATAATACTTTTTCACGGACCGCCATTTGGAACGTTGCTTGATGATGTTGGATACGGCAATGTGGGCAATGAAAGCTACACGAAAATAATTGAAGAACAAAAACCAATTCTTGTTATCTGTGGGCACATACACGAAAACTTTGGAAAAACAGATAAACTAGGGGAAACCATCTTAATAAACCCAGGACCAGAAGGAGTGATACTTGATGTTTGACAAATTGTTTAAGACAAAAGTCATACTTGACACAAATTTTCTAATGATACCAGGAGAGCTTGGAATTGATGTATTCTCCGAAATACCCCTTTTATTGGAAAAGCCTCACAAGATTTGCATAATGGAAGGCACAGAAAAAGAGCTTATGAGCATCGTATCTACTTTTAAAAACAAAAAAGAAGGCTTTAATGCTAAACTCGCTTATGTCATGATTAAGCAAAAAAAGATCAAAACAATAAAACATAAAGAACAACACGTTGATGACGCCATACTTAGCTATGCTGAAAAAAATGATTGTATCGTCTGCACACAAGACAAAGAGCTTAGAAGTAGGCTTAAACAAAAAAAAGTGAAAGTTATAGGTCTTAGGCAGAAAAAATACTTGGCATGGGCATAAAAACATTTAAAAACAAATAACGTTTCTCCAAAGTATAGGGATTGAACATATAACCTACTTTTTACAACCGAGGTGTAATAGATGTTTTATAAAATAAGAACAAAAGACCACATAAGGATACCGCCAGAGAGTTTCAAAATGGACTTAGACTTGGCACTCACACAAGAAATAAAAAAGAAATACGACGGACACATATCCAAAGATCTTGGAACTGTTATCGATGTTGTCAAGATTAATCAAATCAACGACGGAGTAGTAATCCCTGGCGACGGAGCTACGTTTTACGAAACCGAATTCTCATTAATATCATTCATCCCAGAAGTAAAAGAAGTAATACTTGGAAGCATAAGAGACATAGCAGACTTTGGAGCGTTCTTAACTATGGGACCTGGAGAGGGAATGATTCACATAAGTCAAACTATGAACGACTTTGTAAGTTTTAGCAAAGACAAACAGCTAATGGGTAAGGAAAGCAGTAAAAGTCTAAAGGTCGGTGACGCATGCAGAGCAAGAATTGTAAGTGTTTCCTACAAAGACTTGAGTAATCCAAAAATTGGACTGACGATGAGACAAGAAGGCCTTGGAAAGCTTGAATGGATAGAAGCAGACCTAGCTAAACCAAAAGCCAAAGGTGAACAATAATGGCAGTTAAAAGAGAAGTATGTAAAAAAACTAAGAAATTCATGGACGATCCAAATCACAAAGGACACAACCCTATTAATGGCACAACTACTAGTTGGCAGGGAAGAGTCTTTGTATTAGACTCAAATAAAAGCGATATCGCTAAGATAATGGGATTTGAAGAGAAGGGAGAATACGCAATCAAGGTAAGATAACAATGGAAATAAAGAAAATAAACGAAACAAAATCAGCACTACCAAGAACAGAATACTTATACAGTGTGAAATATGATCAATCCACACCTAAAAGAAGCATGCTAAAAACAAAGCTAAGTGGAGAGTTAAAGAGCAAAGAAAACTTGACAGTGATAAAGAAAATCGAAAATCACTACGGAGAAAAAATTGCATTAGTCACAGTATTTGTTTACAAAGATGAAAAAATTCTAAAAGAAGTGGAATTTAAACACGTGTTAAAAAAGCATGAGAAAAAGGAAGAGCCAACTGAAGAAGCATCAGCAGAGCCGGCTAAACCTGAAGCCGAAAAACCTGTGGAAGAGAGTAAAGAAGAAAAAAGCGAGGCGCAATCATAATGGCAAAAAAACCATACCAAATCTGGAAGTTATACGAAGTAAAAGACGGAAAATTAGTCAGAAAGAACAAATTTAGCCCTAAGGCTGGAGAAGGTCACTTCTTAGCTGAACACTCAGACAGAAGAAGTTGTGGCAAATCTGGCTACATGGAAAAAAAGTAATTCCAGTATAGAATTTCTAATTAGAAAGCATATTAGT
The DNA here is from genome assembly GCA_007117145.1 of Candidatus Woesearchaeota archaeon. Taxonomy (GTDB): domain Archaea; phylum Nanobdellota; class Nanobdellia; order Woesearchaeales; family 21-14-0-10-32-9; genus SKIS01. The sequence goes on along the minus strand of SKHC01000006.1, from coordinate 8,772 downwards.
ATGAGTACTCATATATGTATGGGTAGCGTTAATATTTCTATAAAAGAAGAGGCTTACAAGTATTTAAAAGCTAAAAAAAGAACAGCACAACAAATTGAAGGAGTAAAAGTTCTCAGTTACTGAAGTCAAAAACATTAAATAAAAGTATATCCTCTTCTTATCATGAAAGTATACACAAAAAAAGGAGATAAGGGCACAACAACGAAGTATGACGGCCAAAGAGTGCCAAAAGATGATGAAAGTATAATTGTGGTCTCCGAAGTAGACTCGCTTCTTGGAAGTTTAGATTCAGCCATAATCACTATTAAAGACGAAGATAAACTTAAAGTGCTTGAAGAAATTCAAGAAAAACTGTGGCAAACTGCAGGAGAGCTTAGCAGAGGAAGCCCAACTGCGAAGATTAGCAAAGAAATCACGATAAAAGACATTGAACTGCTTGAAAACGAAATTGACAAGTACAGCCAAGACATAAAACACTTTGTAAGATTTCGCACTAGAAGTAGTGTAGAATTAAACGAAGCAAGACTTAGAACTAGGAAACTAGAAGTAACACTTACAAAATGGCTTAGAGAAGGAAAAGTCAGAGAAGAAGTATACACATACTTAAACAGGCTATCTGATTTGCTATACGTTTTGAGTTGTGATGAAAGCAAGAAAAAGTTAAATGTGTTTAAGTGAACTTTTCATTGTATTGTTTTATACCTTTATCTATGGCTTTTCTTGCAAACTCAACATCTCGCGTTTTTAAAACGTGAACCTTTCTACCCTGTAAAGCCTTGTAGGTTTCGAAAAAGTACTCTACTTCTTTTAAGGTATGTGTTGGAATGTCTTTGATGTCAAAAACATCTTTGAATCTTGGATCATTTACCACCACAGCCAATATTTTATCATCACTTTCCCCATCATCAAACATCTGCATAACACCAATTGGTCTTACGTTGATAATAGATAGTGGAAAAAAGCTTTGACTGTGCAAAACTAATATGTCTAACGGGTCTCCATCTTCCCAGAGTGTCTTTGGAATAAACCCATAGTTACCAGGATAATATACTGCACTGTATAGGGCTCTGTCAAGCCTTATAAGCCCACTGTCTTTGTCTAACTCGTACTTTAAACTGCTACCCCTTGGAACTTCAATAACGCATTCTACTTCCTTTGGAGTGTTTTTTCCTATACTAACATCGTGCCATGGATTCATAGAAACTAAGATTTAAGAATGCTTTATAACTTTTATGTAGAAAAATGAGAAAAAAAGAAAAAAACTTTTGCCTTCACAGGGATTGGGGGTTGAAGAAAAGTGAAGGCAAAAAGTAATATGAATTTACTTCACAATTTCAATTCCAAGTTCTGAAGACAGTTTTTGTCTTGCAGTCTCAGCTTGCTTAGCAGTTGCTTTTCCGATGATGTATGGGCTGTTTACACCTGTTACGATTGTCATAACAGTTATTTTACCTTTCATTTCTTCAGATACCCTCGCACCCCAGATAACGTTAGCATCGCTATCCATTGCTTCTGTGACCATCTCTCCTACTTTGTTGATGTCATCTAGCGTCATGTCTAATCCTCCGTGTATGTGGATTATAGCTCCAGATGCTCCTTCGTATGAGATGTCTAGTAGTGGATTGCTTAAAGCTCCTTTTACTGACTCTTCAACTCTGTTGTTTGTGTCAGAAGCTCCAACTCCTACGACTGCAACGTCTCCGTTTGTCATAATTGTCTTTACGTCAGCATAATCTAAGTTAACAAGGCTTGGTACTGCGATAGTTTCTACGATTCCTTTAATCATTGTAGCGATTAATTCGTTAGCTACTGCGAAAGCTTGTTGAACAGGCAGATTTCCTGCGATTTGAACTAACTTGTTATTATCAATTACGATAACTGTGTCGCATGCTTTTCTTAGTTGTTGCAGACCAAATTCTGCTTTATCTACTCTTGCTCTTTCAATCTTAAATGGCATAGTAACTGTTCCAATAACTATAGCACCCATGTCTTTTGCTACTTGAGCAATTACAGGAGCTCCACCAGTTCCAGTTCCTCCACCCATACCAGCACAGATAAATACCATATCTGAACCTTTAAGTGATTCTTTGATTGCAGATAAACTTTCTTGAGCTGCTTCAGCTCCTTTCTCAGCATATCCTCCTGCTCCAAGACCTCTTGTCAAATCTTTTCCTAGTAAGAATTTCTTATCTGCTTCTATTAGATCTAGATGTTGTTTGTCAGTGTTACACGCAATAATTTCAGCTCCACTAACTCCTTTCATGTATAACCAATTAGTAGCATTTCCGCCACCACCACCTACACCGATAACTTTAATGTTCGCTTGTCCAACTTTTAGTCCTTCTGTCGTAAATTCGTTTGTCATTTGCCCCCTCCGTGGTATTTATTTTTTTATATTGCAAGTGCCGATCATACCCCGCTCCCACACTTCATAGTCCACTCTAGGCAATGCTTCGCTATATACCCTGGTAAGACGTTGGCTGTAGAAGTTGTTTATGCGTCCACCTTAAAATCATGGCACTCATTTAGTAACCATAACTTACTCCTAGTACCTTAAAGTAGTATTGTGATATTTAAATATTGTTGTCTTGTAGTATAGTATTTAAAGAACTATACTTTTTAGTTAGTTTAATACAGTGTTGTTTTTTTACCCGGATATAGTCCCATTTGAAGCATTTGCTCATACTGCGTAGCGTCTAAAACTAAGAATATTATATTAAATCCATACTTCTCTTTTAACTCGATAGTTTTGGACCTGACCTTCTCTTGATCGATGTTTTTTCCAACCACAAGTATGCTGGCTTTATCTTTTTCTTCCTTACCATGCATAATACAGCTCTCAACACCCTCTACATCTTTTATGAAGTCGGCAAACTCTTGTATAGCTGAGCGCTTATCTTCTAGTAGATCTGCAAACATTCCAGCATTATCTTTGTTTAAAACATAAGTTTTTAGATGCTTGTTTCTCCTCTCATCTATTATGTTTAGTGTTTTCATACTCGCAAGTATCCTGTGAGTGGATGCTGGACTTACCTTCACCATTCTAGATATTTCCCTTAAGTAATACTCTTCCCCAGAGTTATTTATGAATAATCTTAGTATCTTAATTACCTTCTTATCAAACAACTCTTCTATTACTTTTCTTTTATCCACAAAACTCTTTTATTGAGGACAAATATATAAATGTTTCTTTTTTGGAACAATGTTTCAATTTTGGAACAGGTATTTTTTAGGTAAATTAATAAAATCAAAACAAAACATAAACAACACATGAACTTAATCATCAAATTATCCCAAGCAAACATCGAACTTAGCAAACAAGAAGCACTTAACCTAATTGGCTTTCCAAAGCACAAACTACGAAAAAATTTTCTTTTTGTTCAAACTAAAAACATCTCAAACTCAATTAAACAACTAAAAAAATCAGCGTTTAGCAAAGCATTATATCAACCAAACAAAATCCCAAGCAAGGGCTCAATTCGCATCACAAAAGTAACAATTGAAAAAACCCCAAAGTTAGCCCAAGGAGTTAATCTTATCAAGCATTTACACGTAGATCTTAAAAATCCAGACTATGAACTTTGCCTTTTAGGTTTTAAAAAAACTTTAGTTGCACTGAAAATATGGGAAAACAAGGAGCGATTTGAAGACAGACTACCTCATAAAAGACCAAGTAGTCACCCAACAACTATTCACCCAAGGCTTGCAAGAGCCATGATAAATCTAGCTGAAGGACAAAAAGTGGTAGACCCATTCTGTGGCACAGGAGGAATACTCATAGAAGGAGTACTTACAGGAAAAACCATGACTGGAATAGACGTAGACCCTTTGATGCTTGAGAGAGTAAAAAAAAACTTGAAGTACTTAAACCTAAAATGCGAAGTAATCCTTGCAGACTCAACTTCTTTAAAGCTCAAAGATGCAATTGTGACAGACATACCCTACGGGAAATCAAGCAAGATAACAAAAACGCAACGAGAACTTGTAAGCTGGCTGTTTAAACAGCAATCTAAAGAAATAGTATTATGTACAAATAAGGAAGTGAGAGCAGGAACAGGTTTTAGAAAAAAACATCATTTTAAGATAAGAATACACAAAAGCATGACTAGACACATATACAAGTTTCAAAGCTCATTTATCTTAGAATAAACACTCTCAAGTTGCTTATCATCACTTATTACGCTATTTAAAGACTCCTCAATAGCGTTTACATTGGCTCTTATGTAAGCTAAATACTCAGATCTTAGCTCTTGACTGCTTGGTTTTTCTCTAACAAGCTCAAGTAACCTATCTAAGATGTTACTTATATTATTAATATTCTCAATTTTATCTCTTAATGAATCATCATCATTTAAATATATGAAATCACGATTTTGCATCTCAATATTCCTAATATCTGATAAGTCCTTGGCTATAGCATCAATTTTAATTTTCATAATTCTGAAACTACTCTCCATTTCAGCCAACTTAGCAAACTTCTCAGTCATGTTATCACTAACTAATACTTGCTGAAGAACATTGATATCGCTTTTCAACTTATTTGTAAGCTTCTCCAAATCCTTCATGATCTCCATATCATTTAATTGAAGAGCATAAAGCCTGGAACCTCTCCTAAAAAGATTATCAAACCACCCCATCTTATTTTGACTAAGCATTTTCCTTTATAAACTCTTTGACTGACTCAACAGTGCTATCAAGTAGCTCTGAATCTATGTTATGTCCTTTTTTCCTCCTTAACATAAGTTCATTAAAATCTAACAAATCTTCAAAGTGCTTCAAACTATATTTATTATTTAACTCCATTAAAGCAGAGCTTATATCCTCTGAATCAAAGCCATAACTATCTTTATAGAGTCCAGACACGACACCTTCAAACTCATCGTAGAGTTTTACTAGAGCTGAATCTTCATCCCCTTCTAAATCTACAACTTTATCTGGTTCATCTTGCTCTGTGTAAATATTTTTTTCCTCATCATCTATAGATTCATGACTTATTAAAAAATCGTCATCATGTTCATCACCATGCTCATCACCATGCTCGTTATCTAGTTTAGCTGTGTGAACTGGACTAGAATCAATAGTTTCCATCTTTGTAGTTGTGCTTTCACCTTCCTCAGGTTCATAACTAAAATCAATTAATTCCGCTCTGTCCTCTTCAGCTAATATTGGTTCGGGTGCTTCTGTAACTGGTTGAGGGTCTGGCTGTTTTCTAACTTGCGGCTCTGAAGGTGCTTGCTCTACTTCTAACTTTGGCTCTTCATCAATGGTGGCTACTGGCTCGTCATCATGAAAATCAGGTAGCTCTTCCTTTGAATTATCAACATCATCTAATTTGTCAACCGGAGAAGGCTCGTTTGGATTTTTCGGCATTTCAGGTTTTGCCTTTGGAAGATCAAATTCTTCAACAGACTCCTCGTTTTTAACGTCAAAGTTTAATCCAGGCAACGTATGAATGTATAGAAGATACGCAAAATCTTTCCTAACAGCAAACAACGCTTTAATTTCACTGCTAAAACCGTGTCTAATCTTTTTTATGAGTCTTGATAATTCGGTTATTGCTTGATTAGAAATTTTCTGCTGTGTAGAACTTCCTTTTAAATAGGACTTTAACAAACCCCCGCTAGTATCATGAGGCACTATTTTGAATTCTTGACTTGAAACTTTAACATCGAAATCATCTAGACTAGAAAGGTCAATTGTGATTTTATCTTTAGATATTTTCTTTGTCAAATCAGGTAAACCTTTGTAAGCATTAGCAAATATCCTGTCTTGATGTGTTAAAACCTCAACAGAAGCATCTTGCCTTATCGTTTTTTGCACAATTATAGCGGTTGAAAAAAACTGGATACCATTTTTCTTCCTGTACATGAATGCGTCTCTGCTGTAGAGTTTTATCCACAACGACTTTACAGCATCAATGAAATTATCAAACCCCTTAATGTTTAAGACTGTGCTCGCTGAAAAATCGTAATCGAAATAGTAATCAGGACTTAAAAACAGATTAACTAAAGGCTCACCCTCTTTTAATATATTGGAAGACTCGTCAACGTTTAAACTCTCATATGCTTCTTTTAACTCTTTGAGCATATCCTTTGGAAGTTTATATGCCGAAAAAACTTTCAGTAAACTACTTTGATCTACAACTCCATCAACCATTATATTTTTTATGGCGTTAGTTAAACCCTTATCTAAACACTCATTAAAAACACTGGTTGTTATGATAAAGCTGGGCGGAACTCTCTTTGACAACCTATAAGCTTTTGTTAAGTCTAACCCAACAGAACCTGTAAGATTAATATCTGAGTCGTAGACGTTGTTGAATGTTAATGTAGCTCTCATACTAAAAAATGTATCTTTGAGTTATTTAAAGGTTATGTTTCAACCCAAAGACTTCTCTTATAGCCGCAGTGATTTTTAGCGGTTGATCGCTTTGCCAAACATTTCTACCTACAGCCAATCCACAAGCACCACTTTCATGCATTTGCTCAACAACTCCTAAAAACTTTGAGGGACTTACCTTGCTTCCACCTGCAAAGACCACTTTTGTCTTTCCAGCACATTTAACAACCCACTTCATCGCAGAAACATCCCCATTAAACTTTAATTTAACGATGTCTGCTCCGAGCTCACTTGCAATTCTCGCTGCGTAAGCCAAAACATCGGTGTCTAAATCATCTTTTATCGCAGGACCTCTTGGATACATCCAACAAACTGCGAGAATCCCATATTTGTGCGCTTCCTCGCATATCTTTGCAAATTCTTTGAACATTACCTGCTCATGACTGCTACCCAAGTATATGGTGTAGCCGACAGCACTAGCTCCTAATTGAACTGCGTACTCAACAGAGGTGTGTTGGTAACTTACAGGGTCATCATTGTCAAACTTAGTTTTACCATTTAACTTAACTATTAGCGGGACACGTCTGTTATCTCCTTTGTAGTAATGCTTGGCAAGCCCTGCCTGGAGAGCCACGGCGTTGTATTTTCCTTCGATTGCTAAATCGAATATGTACTGAGTGTCAATGTTTTGAAGATTGAAATCTTCAGGGCCATGTTCAAACCCTTGGTCACATGCCAATATCAAAGTTTTCCCCTCTGTGAATAATTCCTGCATTTTAATTTTACACCTCTTATAATTTTATTGGTTCTATCTTTCTTTTATCTTTTTTTAATAACGATTGCATCTTCTTTTCAGATAACAAATCTGTTTTAGCACCATAATCTTGAATTACTGCTTCTGATTGAATAAGTCCTCTGAGCATGCACTCCTCAACAGATTTTTTCAACATTAAACCTGATGAGAACCCTGAAGCAAAAGCGTCACCAGCTCCTGTGGTCTCCACAATCTTCAAATTTTTCCTTGGTAGTCCTCTGTAAATTTTTTGTTTGCTGTAACAATACGCCCCTTTCTTACCATCAGTAATCACAATTAACCCTTTCACTTTCTTGTTTAAAGCGTTAAAGGCAGATTTTAAATCGTCTTTTCCTGTTAAACTAAATGCTTCTTCTTTATTAAATATTAAAAGGTCTAAGTGTTTTAATAGGGTTTGTATCCTTTTATCTTTAGTCATGTAAAGAGATGGATTGAAAGATATTAGTGCTCCTTTCTTTTTAAAATGATTAATTACTTTTGTAAGTGTTGAATAAGATTTACCCATCATACTACTACAATAAAGCATCTTCGCTGACACGTCTTTCAAGTTTAGCTCTGAGTAATCTAAATCATCATTGCAACCTTTACTTGTAAGAATCGTCCTATCTTCATATATGCTATCTAAAATTACGCTGAAACCTGTTTGATTGCCAAGGCTTCCGATGAATTCTACGTTGCTTTGCTTTAAGCACTCATACACCTTAACGCCGTTATCATCTCTTCCAATTTTTCCAATGTAGCCTGTTTTAAACCCAAACCTTGAAAAAGCCACAGCACAATTTGTGCCTCCACCACCTATTTGAAAATCTAAGTGATTGATTAAAATTTTATCTCCAACAGGATAAACAATACCTTTGTCAGAGGTTAAAGTATCTTTACCATTAACAAATTGATGAGAAATAACTTCTCTGACTTCAGCATCAGTTTTGACAAAAACATCGAACGTGTTGCTCCCAACACAAATCACATCATACAAAATTTCAACTCACCTCGCTAGAAATAATTTTTATTCACATATATAAAACTTATCAAAAAAAGAATTAAAATTGTAATTTATCTAATATCTCATGAGCGTTGACTGAGTTCTCAGCCAACATTTCTTCCTTAGTTAAGAGTAGCTGGCTTTTGAGAGTTAAAAGCTCTTGATTTGAGATTCTCGCGTACGCATCTGCTTCTATTAAACCGTATGGATATCCTAAAAAAATTGAGTCGGTGCAATGACTTACAAGTTGAGCAACGTCAAAGTTTTTAACGTCAACTCTGAAAACGTGCTTTGAATTTGTATGTAGCTTTACCATACCCATCTCTATCTCACCTTTTATTAGAGGATAGTACCAGGTTTTATCGTTATATCTTAATAGTTGATATGTTAAAGGCATGCCTTTATCAGTAAGAAATGTGTTTGTCTTTGACAACCCACACACACTCTTTATTTTCGAAATGTATTCTTTTTCTAATTCCTCTGTGAAATCGAGTGCGCCATCTAAAATTGGGTTTTCAAATTTAGCTGCATAATTTAACTCTGCAAGCCTTCTTATGAATTCTATTGCTTGGCTTGCAGTATAATCTGAGCTTAACTCCCCAGGTAATGATTGGGTTGGTTCATAGTATAACTTCAT
>SKHC01000002.1 GCA_007117145.1 Candidatus Woesearchaeota archaeon | reverse complement strand
TTCCTAGTACTATTATTCTTTGTATGGACAATAATTCATTGTTTTGTTAGCAAGCTTTCAGTTATGCAAAAACTATTCTGGGTCCTTACAATGTTAATGTTTCCTTTAATTACAAACATATTATACTTGGTATTCATAAACAAGAAAGGTGAAAAAGAATGAAAAAAAAACTATATTTATCAAAAGACAACGAGATAATCGCAGGTGTTTGCGGTGGAATTGGAGAGTACTTTAAAATCGACCCAGTCATAGTTAGAATCATATGGGTTGTTTTGACAGTTTCAACTCTATTTGCAGGTGTTATAGCATACATAGTTGCTTGGATTATAATTCCTGAAACGCCAAAAATGAAACAAATAAAGCCAAAGAAGAAGAAACAAAAGAAGAAATGAGCTTCTAGAAAAGTTTTTAAATAAATTCCTGTTCCTTGCACTATAAATATATAGATAAACCTATTGGAGGTATAGACAGCAACACCATAGTGTTGTAAAGAAAGTAAAGTGAAGAGAAGTTCAAGAAGATGGAAGAAAAAAGGTCAAATGAGATGGAAGTGGCAACGAAAGAGAATGAAGAAAGAGAAGCGAAGGAGAGCTAAGAGGTAATTAAGATGGCTGTAACTACAAATATAAAAAGAAAAAAGAAGTCTTGGGTTGCAATGTATGCTCCAAATTACTTAAATAAAGCATTCCTTGGTGAAACATTAACTGCAGATAGGCAGGCAGTGGTTGGTAAAACATTAACTTTGAATTTGTCCATTTTCACAAAAGATATGAAAAAGCAAAGCACTGACGTAACGTTTAAAGTTAAAAGCGTAGTTGAAAACAATGCTTTAACAGACGTTGTAGGTGTTAGTTTGACAAATAGCTATATTAAAAGACTTGTTAGAAGAGGGAAATCTAAAGTTGAAGACAGCTTTGAGGTGACTTGCAAGGATAATTCTAAGCTTAGGTTAAAGCCAATAGTTGTGACAAACAACGTGGTGAACCAGTCAATTACAACTAAGATAAGACATATTGTAAAAGAACAGTTAACAGAACTTGTGAAAAGCAATTCTGCTCAAGGGTTCTTTGAAATCTTATTCAAGCAAAAGGCTCAAAAAGAGTTAAAAGATAAACTCTCTAAAGTGTATCCTCTAAGATACGTTGATTTAAGAGTTGCTAAACTAGTGTTTAGCGAGAATCAGCCTGAGGAGTTAGAAGTTGAAAAAGAATCAGTTGAAGAAGAGTCTAAAGAAGAAAAAGCTAAAGTTGTAGAAAAATGAGTGTTGTTCACTACGATTACGATTTGGAATTAGATAAGGTAATTGAGGCTATCAAGAAAAATGATGCTAAAACAGTGGTTTTGCATTTGCCCGATGGATTAAAAAACAGAGGGCATGAAATCACTGATTTCATTTATGAAAACACAGATGGCGTTGAAGTTATCATTTGGGCAGGTTCTAACTTTGGGAGTTGCGATCTCCCTGTAGATGTTGAAAGAGCTGGGGCAGATCTAATAATCCATTTCGGTCATAGTCCTTGGCTTAGCTAGACTTAAATTCTAAACCTTTTTATATTAACTATTGTTTTTCTCTTTTCAAATGACTGAGCTTATAATTTGTGAAAAGCCAAGTGCTGCAAAGAAGATTGCAGAGAATTTGGCAGATGGTAAACCAACAAAGTTTTCTGAGAAAAGTGTTCCTTATTATAAGATAACTCATCAAGGAAAAGAAATCACAGTAGCTTGCGCAGTTGGCCACTTATTCACAGTAGCAGAGAATGAAAAGTCTTTTACTTATCCGTCTTTCAACGTTGGTTGGGTGCCATCTCACAAGCAGTCAAAACAAGCAGATTATTCTAAAAAGTACTTAGATGTGATAAAAAAGTTGTCAAAGACAGCAAATACTTTCACAGTTGCTTGTGATTATGACATTGAAGGTGAGGTTATAGGCTACAACATAATAAGGTTTGTTTGTAATCAAAAAGATGCGAGTAGGATGAAATTTTCTACTCTTATGAAAGAAGACATTCAAAAAGCTTATTCTAACAAGCTTCCAACCATAGATTGGGGTCAAGCCAAAGCAGGTGAGACAAGGCACTTTCTTGATTGGATTTACGGTATAAACATAAGCAGAGCACTTACAAATTCTATAAAAAGAAACGGCAGATTCAAGATAATGAGTAGTGGTAGAGTCCAAGGACCCGCACTTAAAATAATAGTTGATAGAGAAAAAGAGATAAAAGGATTCAAGCCAGTTCCATTTTGGGAATTAGAGTTAAAAACAACAAAAGAGCAAAAGCAAATAAAAGCCATGCACACAGATGGCAAATTCTTTGAAGAAGTTAAGGTAAAATCAATATATGAGAAAATCAAAGATGAAAAAGAGTGTGAAGTTGTAAAAAAAGATTCAAGGCAATTCAAACAACCACCTCCAACACCTTTTGACATTGGAAGTTTACAATCAGAATGTTACAATCTATTTAAGATAGATCCAAAGCAAACACTTCAAATAGCACAGTCTTTATATCTTAAAGGAGTTACAAGTTATCCAAGAACAAGTAGTCAGCAACTTCCAAAAGAGATAGGTTATAAAAAAATATTAGCTAGCCTGGCTACAAATCCAAGTTATACACAGCTTACAGGTAAATTATTATCAAAACAATCCTTATCACCAAACAACGGTAAGAAGACAGATCCTGCGCATCCAGCTATTTATCCTACAGGTTTAAAGTCAACTCTTCAAGCAAGAGAAGCTAAAGTATACGATTTAATCGTTAAAAGATTCCTTGCTACATTTGCTGACTGGGCTTTAAGAGAGACAAGCACAATAAGATTCGACGTTAAAAACGAGTTATTTGAAGTTAAAGGTACAAAGACACTTGAAAAAGGATGGCATGAATTCTATGCTCCTTACGTCAAATTTAAAGAAGAAGAGCTTCCAGTTATAGAGTTAAACGAGAAATTGAAAGTTTCAAAAATATCACTACTTGAAAAACAAACAGAGCCACCTAAAAGGTATACACCAGCGTCACTAGTTTCAGAACTTGAAAAGAGAGGGCTTGGTACAAAAGCTACAAGAGCAGACATAGTTCAACACCTATTTGATAGAGGCTATCTTCATGAGAGAAGCATTCATGCAACAGAGCTTGGCATACTTTTAATAGATGTCTTAGAAAAGTACATCCCTGACATAGTAGATGAGCACTTAACAAGAGAAATAGAGGATGAAATGGAGCAGATAAGAGAGAAAAAGTTAACTCCAGACCAAGTGCTAGATAAGGCAAAAAAGATTCTGACAAAAGTATTAGCAGAGTTTAAATCAAAAGAAAAAGAGATAGGTAGTATATTCGTTGAAGCAAACAAGTCAGATATTGACAGTCAAACAACACTAGGACTTTGTCCAAAGTGTAAAGAAGGTCATTTAAAGATAAGAAAAGGCAAGTTTGGTCTATTCATAGCTTGTGATGGTTATCCTGAGTGTAAAACGACATTTAACATTCCAAACAACACTCAGATAAAGCCTACAGATAAGACAAGTCCTTCAGGTTACCCTATAGTGTTAGCACAGATGAAAGGCCAAGGTCCAAGAGAGCTTAGTTTAAATCATGAGGAAAACGTTCAAGAAAAGCACAAAGAATTAGTTGAAAAACTAGCTAAGACTGGTTACGTTAAAGATGGCATTGAATTGCAGTTAAGATATGGTTTCTTTGGTCCTTTCCTCGCTGCTAAAAATTTTCCTAAAGAGAAAAAGATTATGAGTTTAGATGAAGTTAAACAATAGTTTCACTTAACATATCTTCTGTTTGAGTACATGTTAAATACATCTTTGGTCATAATAGATAAGCCAAACACTTTATCCACTGGTGAGAATTTACCTAATACATAAGAATCAATTGTATCAATTGGTTCTAACTTCTTTTGAATACTATTCAATTTTCCAAATATGTCTGATTCTTTAGATATTCTAAGACCTTCAAATCCGACTAGTTCGCTTGGATTTGTTATCAAACTCCTATCAAGATCCTCAATAAGCTTGAAATCATCACTAATTGCTACCATGTGCGCATTTCCATATTTAGTTTCTGGATGTATAGATTCTCTTTCATACGCCTTTCTTAGTGCGTATTGAGGCACAAGTGCAGTAGCAGTAG
>SKHC01000016.1 GCA_007117145.1 Candidatus Woesearchaeota archaeon | reverse complement strand
TAGTATCATCATCTCGGTGACCGCATTTTGCTTTATTCTTAGAAAAATTTATATAATTACACTACTATTTTATAGTTATGAACTACTTATTGGCACATGAAAAAGTTTTAGTTTTACTGGTGCTGGTAGTTATTTTACTGTGAAGTGTTCCCAAACACGCAAGCTAATTATTCTTCATGGGGAACACGAACGTTAAAAAAAAGAGTAGTTAGCGGAGGCCAAACAAAAAATGGATCAGTTAACAAAAATAGCACAAAACTATATTGTAGATGCCAAAGTAAATGAGATGGAACTTGAAGTTTTCCAAAACCACTTATTTGAAATGTTAAGAACGCTGTATGCAGATAATGATGCAAAAAGAATCTCTAACATGGCAAGTTCTGCAAGCATAGGCCCAGAAGGCGTAATACCAAACGAGATCATTGCCTACAGAGCACTAAACGGGGTTTATGATAACCTAAATGGTAGCTATAAACCTGCTTAGCTTAATTATCATCTAAGAGGTCAAGTTTGATGTTTGTCTGCTCCCATGGAAAAATATCTCTTCCAAAATGACCGTATGCGGCTGTATCGTAGTATATTGGGCGTTTTAAGTCAAGACTAGTAATAATTCCATGAGGGGTTAAATCAAACTTATCTTTAACTATGCTAAGTATTTTCTCATCACTTATAGTGCCTGTACCAAACGTGTCAATGTTAATACTTGTAGGCTTTGCAACGCCAATAGCATAGCTTAACGAAACTTCAACTTTTTTAGCAAGACCACTTTTCACGATGTTTTTTGCAACCCACCTAGCAGCGTAAGCAGCACTTCTATCAACTTTACTTGGATCTTTACCACTAAAAGCTCCTCCACCATGCCTTCCAACACCTCCATAAGTATCTGCTATAATCTTTCTGCCAGTAAGACCTGTATCTCCCTTTGGACCTCCAATTGTAAATTTTCCTGTAGCATTTATATGTATGATTGTGTTAACATCTAAGTAATGACCGATGATTGGCTTGATTACTTTTTCAACGATTTCCACTTTTAGCTTTTCCTCTGAGATATCTTCTGTGTGTTGCTGTGCAATAACTATTGTGGAAGCTCTAACTGGTTTATCATCTTCGTATTCGATACTTACTTGACTTTTAGCATCAGGGCCTAAATGAGGTATTTCACCAGATTTTCGAACAACGCTTAACTTCTTTGTGAGTTTATGGGCAAGTGAGATGGGTAGTGGCATGTACTCAGCTGTTTCATCTGAAGCATAACCATACATCATTCCTTGATCTCCTGCACCTTCTTTATCTACACCCATTGCGATTTCTGGACTTTGTTTGTTTAAAGAAACCAAAACTGCGCAATCGTCAAAGTCAAACCCGAATTTTGGGTTTGTATAACCTATGTCTTTTAACGTATTTCTAACAACTGATTGCACGTCAACTTGAGCATTGCTTCTAACTTCTCCAGCTACAACAATCAAACCTTTTGTAGCAAACGTTTCAACTGCAGTTTTACTATTCGGATCTTGTCTTAAATGCTCATCTAGTATGGCATCGCTAATTTTATCGCATATTTTGTCTGGGTGTCCTTCAGATATAGATTCACTAGTTATGTATCTTTTCATTATCTTAGAAATTATCTGTTGTTTTTATCTTTTTTGGAAGAAACATAGTTTTTAGCTGTGTTATAAGAGTTAACTACTTTGCGCACGGCTTTTTCGTGTGCACTTTTTATTGCAGGTATTTTATGTAACTGCTTTTGAGCTTGGTGACCTAATACGGCTCCTGTAAGGATTAGAGTTGCTGTTGTGGCATACTCTATTGGTTTATCTAAAGAATCTAATATTTGCTGATGGATATCTGGGTTTTGAGTATAAATGTCTGCTATGTTGGTTTTAACATAGTCGGCTATATTATTTTTAGCTTTGCTAAGCATTGCTCCTCCTCCAACGCTGTAAGCAATCCAAGCAGGCACACCATGATTTAAGCAAAACAGCTCTTTTCCAACCAAACCTCCAATTACAGGGCCTGGACTTTTAGATAATTTATCTTCGATACTCATAGTTAAAAACAAATAATAGTTAATAATATATAAACTTAATGTTAATAACAATTATTAAAAGTGGTATTTGTTTGTTTATTTTTTGTAGTATTGGAGAGTTTCATGTATGTAGAAAAGTGCCACTCCATGTAAAATAGCGATCATTGCCTCAAGTAAGTCAGAGTTTAGAGCGAAATAGATGCTCAGAACACTAAAAAAAACTATGATAGTTGTTGCAATAATAATGTATGAATACATATCAAACAAAAAGCTTTATTAACTATATAAAAACTTCTCTTAAAGGCGTAACAAAAAGCTACACTAAAGAAAACATTTATATAACAGTATACACAAATGGTAACCATGACTCAAACTGCAACAAACGAAGAAAAAATATTCCAAATACTATTCAACGAAGACGAAGTCACATGGCAAGACATAATCCACGGACTCATCAAAGAAGAAAAAATGGATCCTTGGAACATAAACGTCAGCCTAATCGCAGAAAAATACATAAAAACACTCGAGAAACTAAAGAAAATGGACTTTAGACTCAGTGGAAAAATAATACTTGCAGCAGCATTCTTTTTAAAAATAAAATCTGACAAATTATTAACGGAAGACTTAGCATTCTTTGATGACTTAATAAGTCCAAACGAAGAAGAATTCTTAGACGTAATAGATGAAATGCCAACAGGAGAAATTGGAAAACCACAACTTAAATACAAAACTCCACAAGCAAGAAAAAGAAAAGTTAGCGTCTATGATTTGATAAACGCTTTAGAGAAAGCACTTGAAACTGGAATAAAAAGAAGCATTAAACCAGCGGTGAAACAACACTACAAGATACCTGAAAAGAAAAAGGATATATCTCTTATTATCAATGAAGTATACGAACAAGTTAGAAAAACACTTATGAAAATAAAAGCAATAGAATTTAGCAAACTAGCACCGAGCATGGACAGACACGATAAGATTAACACGTTCATACCACTTCTTTACCTTGAAAATCAAAGACGAATAGAAATGAACCAAAAACAGGCATTTAGCGAAATACTAATACAACTTGGAAAACTTAAAGAAGAAGTACAAGAAGTAGGCGAAATGGCTGAGTAATAAAGTATAAATAGCAGGGCGAATTCTCAAGTATTATATGAAAACAGAAATTATGTCATTTAATGGAATGAACAGCGTAGGATTATATGGACTTGCAGCTGACAAATATGTTCTGGTAGGACAAGAAGTCAGAGAAGAAACAACAAAAGAGTTAGAAAAAATCTTTTCTATGCCAGTCTACAGAATAACTATAGCTGGAACTAGTTTGATAGGAGTTTTTCTAAACTATGCTAATGGGAAGTTATTAGTTCCAAGCATAGCATTTGAATCTGAACTTAAAAAACTCGATAAACTAGGAATAGACTTTGAAGTAATAGACACAAAGTATACTTGTCTTGGTAATAACATGTTATTTGGAGAAAAAGAAGGAATTGTAAACCCTAATTACAGTGAGAGTTTTACACGAAAGCTTGGAGAAAAACTTGGAATTAAACTTCATCGAATGAAAATTAGCGGAATTGAAAGCGTTGGAAGTATTTGTGTTGTTGGTAGTGGAAAGGGAGTTGTAAGCAACGACATCTCCGAAGAAGAATTTGAAGAAATGCAAAAAATCTTAGGAGTAGAACTTACGCCTGGAACGATAAATATGGGGAGTGAATACATAAAATCAGGACTACTTGTAAACAAAAACGGATTAATTATCGGAAAAGGTAGCGGAGGACCAGAAATTGCAAACGCAGACCAAGCCTTTAGAAACTAAAAGTGTAGTTGAGCAACTAGAAAAAGCTCTAACAGACATAGATAATATTAAAAGATACTTGAAAGAGTTAGAAAAGACAAAGATTGGAGAAAAAGTATTAGCTCCGATTGCTAACGGGATATTTATCGAAACAAAACTTGAAAGTACTAAGCTTAAAGTAAACGTTGGAAACGGACTAGTTGTTACTAAAACTATTGAAGAAACCCAAAAGCTACTTGATAAGCAAAGAAAAGAAGTAGAAAAAAGCTTAGCTAACGCTAAGAGAGCTCAAAATGTTTAAATCACTTAGAGAAAAAC
>SKHC01000014.1 GCA_007117145.1 Candidatus Woesearchaeota archaeon | reverse complement strand
GTCTTAATTAGCTTCTTTAACCTAGCCAAATCTGTAGATTCTTGAATTTCAAGGCTTGCAATATCTTTTCCAACTTGTCTTAGATTCTCTGCCCTTTGAGCTTCTCTTTGCTGAAGCCTTGCTTGTTGCTCTTGTCTGTTTTCTTCTTTACTTTGTTTTCTACTACTTAACCAATCAGACATTCCTTTGCCAAAGTCAGCCATTGAGTTAGAATCAGATGAGGTTTCAGGATCTCCTGCTGCTTTAGCTCCAAACGCTTTAAACAATTCGATTACTGCAAAGACGAAAATGATAAATCCACCAAACTCAATGTAAGTGGTAGCGCCAATATTATTTATAACACTTATTTGGCTTAGCAATTCTTTTGACATAAGCAAGGCACTCACAACACCTAGTAGTATGAACCTGATGAAATGACCTCCTTTATTACCTCCTTCAATTACTGCGAAGCTAAAATAAATTATAAGAAAAGCCGGAATGAATATAAGAAATAAACCAAACAACCCGCTGTAAACATTAAATATTGCAAGGACTAAAGTATCGTCCATGGTAAATGTAGCTATTGCTGCTAATGCCAAAGCTAAAGTTATAGTAATGCCTTTAGTTGGACCTTTACCATCTCTTCTTTGAAGTACGGGAAGTAAGAAAAGAGCTGCGTAGAAAATTGTGAAGACACCTATGAATAGAATTATTCTAAGATAAACAATGTCTGTAACACCGCCAAATAATCCTCTTAAAGTACTATCTAACATGCTTGGAAGAGGCATTCCTTGTGCACTAACTGCGGGCAGTGCTAAAATAAATCCCAATAGTAAGTTAAGTTTTTTCATTTTACTTAGTTCTATTCCTCATAATTGTGTGTTCAGCTCGAATGTGTTTTGCTGAGTCATTTCTGAATTCGTTAATCAATTTATCTAGAGTGGTTTTTGCAAGTTTCATATCTTGTATACTTTGGTTAAACAAGGAGATTTCCTTATATAATTGCTCGAATATTTTTTGTTGAGTTGTACTGAAGTTTTGCAAAGATATTCTTTGTTGTTCAACATTTATTTTTGAGTTTCTAACTTCTGCTATTAGTTTATTTTGGTTATTAAAGGCTGCAACTATGTTTTGCCTTATTAAATCGTACTCTGCATATACTTTTTGATTATTATTAAATCTCTGTGTAATCTTAAACGTTAGTCCTTCTACTAATTTACGACTCTTTTGATATTTGTTTAGTAGGTCTCTTTGTTTTTGAAGGTCTTGTGCTATCTTATCTGCCTTATTTTTTTCTGGATTTTTATTTGCTTGATTTTCTAATTCTTTTGTGATAAAATTCTTAATTTTTATTCTTCTGTCAAGCAAATCAGTTAATTTTAACAAAGCTCTATATTCTTTTTGATAGATAAGTGTTTGTTCCGAAGGATCTGGAATATTTCTAAAGGCTGTTTTTATTTTGTTTAGTTCTTTTTCTAGAGTTTTAAGTGCATCAGTTACTGAACCTCCTTCCGTCATTTTTTTAAGGGCTTCGATTGAGTTTTTTGTCTCTTTTTCTAGTTCCTCTCCTTGTTTTTCTTCTGTTTGTTCTATCTTTTTTTCTGTCTCTTCTAGATCTTCAAAATCTTTTTCGGTGTTCATCTCTTCATCCATTGACATTTTTTCATCGTCAACTTCAGGTGAATTAGAACTATTGTTAGGTTTAAACAAGTCTTTGTAATTAGTATTTGAGGGAGTACTAGAACTACTAATGCTATCTGAACTGCCTGAAGTGAATGTTTGAGCTAAGTTGTAAAATGCTATGAATAAGATGATTATACCAACTAATTGCAAATAACTCATAGCTCCAATTTGTTCTAATAAAGGAATTCTTAAAATCAACTCCTCCGCCATTAAAATCAGTCCGATAATGGCTAAAAAGAAAAACCTGGCAAAATGACCTCCACGAGTATCTCCAGGGATGTACTTAAAAGTAATATATAACAACCACAGAACAGGACCAAAGAGCAAAACAACTCCAAACAAGCCACTATAGAGGTTGAAAATTGTTTCAACCAAATTCTCAGGCATAGTAAACGTTGCGATACCTGAAAGAACTAAAGATAAAGTTATAGTAATTCCTTTAGGAGCAGAAACACTATCATACCCAGAACCTCCACGAGCAAAAGGAAGCATGTGCATCACAGCATAAAAAATCGTGAAAACACCAATAAAAATAATTAGTCTTTGATAAGCAAGGTCAACAGAACCTGTAAATATTGATCTTATAGTATTATCTAAAACGTCAGGAACTGGTAAACCTTGAGCGCTAACGCCAGGTAAAGCTAACAATGCACTAAATACAAGGTTTAATTTATTCATTTTCTACCTAAAACGGAAGCAAATCACCAATGAAAGGCTCAAGACCTAATGCCCAAATATAAGGCGAGGCAGCGATCAAAAGACCAATTATAAAAACGTGAATATTGCTTTCTCCAACTCCACCTCTTCCAGTAATACTTGCAGCCGCCTTAACTTTAATCATAGCGACAACTCCAATAGCAACTTGAGCAGCAACTGTTATAGCTAAACTCTCTCCGAAAGGAAGAAAACTAAGAGCCCAACCTGCGTTCATAGCAATAAAAGTAAAAATGAACATTGCTGGCACTGCATGCAAGGCGTGTTTTAACCAGTGCATACCTGCTTCGTCTTTGGCAACAAAATAAATCTCTATCAAACTTAGCACAACTCCCATAAGGAGTGCTGGTAATATTACGAAATCTGTTAATGCCATTTTACTTTAAATACTTTGACTGAGTGTATATAAAGGTTTCGAAAAAATAGGTAAACCTTATATAGTATTTAAGCTAATTTAGGAGTTAATGACTAAAAAAGATGTGCTTGAAGAGATAAGAAAAGATCAAAAGAAGATATTAAAACTTCAAAAAGAAATCCTAGCAAAAGAAACTAAAATTGAAAAAGGAGAGCAAGAAATGCTAAGTCTTGAAAGGCAAGCACTAAAAGAAGAGGACCAAATTCTAAGTGGTGAAGAGGAAGAATTATCTGAACTTAAAAAAATTGAAGAGTTAGAACGGAGAATACTTAAAGATGTTGAAGGTAGCGCTATAAAGAAGATAACTTACAGAGACATAACTAAAGGTATGATTGGAGCATTTTTTGGAATAGTTGGCCACTTCGCATTTGCAAAAGGAGCAAGTATCGCGGCTGAATTTAGTTATCTTAGAAGCAGTATGCTTTATTTAACGAGTTTTATTATAATAATAATTTTTTTGTATGTTGCTGGTTTTAGAAAGGTTGATGACAAATTTAAATTCAAATTTATACCTGTAAGAGCTATCGTGATATACTTTAGCGCTATAGTAACTGTAGGTATTGTACTTAGTTTATATGGTGTGTTTACACTTGAAAGTTCTCTCCAACAAATATATAATACAGTGGCAGCTATTAGTATATTGGCTGTGCTTGGAGCTGGAACAGCTGATTTAATCGGAAAGGTGGAAGAATGAGTGATGGAAACGTAGATAAATTATTGGAACTTGCAAACAAACAAAGATTATTAGCAGAGAAGCTTAAGAGTTATAGTGAACAATTAAAAAAGCTTGACGAGCATAATCAGTTGGAAAAAGACGACTTAGAAAAAGCTCAAAGACTTGAAGAGCTTATTGAAAAAATAGAAAACATTGAAGTGAGACTTTTTACTAAAGAGCAATCAAACAAGCGAGCATTCTTAGATTTACAGCAAACGATTAAAGACTCAAAGAAATGTCTAGATGATATTAAACATGAAGACATAGAAAACTTAGTAAAAGATTCTGACCAGTTATTTAAAGACACATCAATACTTGTAGAAGATGTTGCAAAAATATTAGAAATAGGAAAAAACTAGTTTATCTCAACAGGTTTTCCAATAGCTTGGCCAGGCATTCCTTTCTCAAAGATAACTCTAACGCACCCACTGTTACCATGAGTAGAAGCGATTTTCCCAGAAATCTTAGTTTTTCCTGTATCGTATGAAACATTCTTTCCAACTAATTCTTTAGCTTTATCAATCGAAGTAACTCCATCAACTTCTACAACCATGTGATTACTACTGGTTACGTGCTTTGATCTTCTAAAATTAACAATTCTTGCTTTCATAAGTCAAAGGAAACAACTAACGGTTTATAAATCTTACTTAAGATGATATCTAGATCTACGACCTCTCACATTCGAATAATTTGGCAAGAATAGTATTCCTTGATCGCTAGTAGGATTCCTGGCTATTTCTTTTAAATGCCTAGTTAAAGAATTATAATATATTTCTTGACCGGGTATATCTGTTTGTGCTGGGTCTCCTATTATTACTGTTTTAGAATCATCTCCATATCTTGTTAAAACAGTAGTTAAAACATCTTTTCTGACATTTTGTCCTTCTTCAACGATATTATATCCTCTAAGAGTTCTACCACGCAGATAGGTATGTGGCTCAATATCTAGCAAACCTTTAAATATAATTAATTTGTCACTATCCTTTTCTTTACTTTTCGAAGCAGTAGAAAGTATAAATTCTAGATTTTTATATATGTGCATGCTGTGCTCAGCCATTTTTGCATCTTTTGAACCAGGCAGATAGCCTATATCTTTTCCAACAGGCTCAGTTGGAACAAGTATAGTTATGTTATCGATTAGTTTTGTTTGATCGTATGTGGGCGCTGCTGTCGTTGGATTATATTCAGAAAAGAATTTTTTCATAAAATCTTCTCTAGCTGTCTTTTTATTAGCTTTACCCACATGGGCTTTGATATCATGAGTTAATGCATGAACTCCCAGTGCTAGAGGTATGAGACTTTTACCGGTGCCTGCTGCCCCGTAAAAGTAAGTAATGTCAGAATTTAATAATAGTTCAAATTGTGCTTTTTGATATTTATTCATAGGTTGTATACCATGAAAACCTTCTTTTTTCTTTAAGAATATTTCATTTAATTTATCTTTATAATTGAAATAGATTATTTTTTCTTGTTTTGGATCGAATCTAAGATGATGTTCATCTCCAAACAGATTTAAAAACACTATTTCATTAGGTAGAAACTCTTTATTTACTAACTGTGATAAATCCTGAGGGTCAAGTTTTCTATTTTTCTCTACCGTTTTTACAATGTTTCTAAGCTCATCTATCTCATCTTTAGTTTTAATATGAGTAATTAAGTGCTCTGCTTGCTTCTCTTCTGCTTCTTTTATAAAATTTGGTAGGTTCGTGGTAATATCTGTAAATCCTTTTGGTAACACTTTAAGGCTACTAAGCCCGATGTCGTGCCAAACATCTGATGGGATTTGAATGCTTTTTAAATTAGCTAAATTGTGTTTTTCAACACATATGGCTTCAAATTTATCTGGAAATGCATCGTTTAATTCTTGGGCTGTTTTTTTGAAGCTTTCAGAAAGTAAATCTAGTCTTGATGGATTATTCTCATCACTTGTTTCAATTCGTGCAAATCCCTTATCTTCATTTATTTGCGCAAATCCCTTTGATTCATAGCTTAGATTTGCGAGTTCTTTGTTAGTATCTTCAAAGGTTTCTATGTGTCTTTCACTTGCTTGTCTAGAATTAGTAAAGGTATAAAGATGTTTAAAGGCATCATCTAATGCAACAACAAGTGTCTTTTTTCCTTTTTTTGTCAGACTTTCTTTGTCAAATATCAATGGGCCTGCTTCTCTAATTGCTGCATGATCAACTAACTTTACGCCATCAAAACCTTTCTCTTTTACAAGTTTTACTATTTCATCTACGCTATTCATTTATACATCACTTCAATTTATCTAATTCTTTTATTATAGCATTATACTCTTTGAAAAGAGCCCAGTCTCTTCCTTTTTGGCCTTCTTTGCTTGCCATTTTAGAATATTTTTGACTGCCCTGCATTATTTTTTTCCCTATTTCATCAAAAGGTACTGGTTGTATTTGATTTAAAGAATATAACTTGTTTTCCAAACTTTGAGGATGAGAATCTTCAAAATCTACGATTAAATCTTTAATCCAGGAAGACAGAGAATCTAATTGGTAAACTGAATTAGTATCATAATTAAGTATGTTTTTTCTAATTTGCTTGATGTGCCTTGCTTTTAACAAACGTGATGCTTGCTCTGAAAGCTTATCAAATGAAACGTCAATATCATTGCCATTATCAACGTATGTTTTTGCATAACTTAACATATGATCTTTTGGTACTTTTAAAATGCTATGGGTTAGAAGTTTTCCTACATGATCTTTATTTATTGTGATTTTGTTTTCCTTGTATTCTTCCTGTAGCGATTTAACTTTAGTGTAGATGTCTTGCCCCATGTAATGGTATAAATATAATGTGTATAAAAACATTTCGATTTGTATTTATTTAAAAATGGTGACACAATTTATTTCTTTGTGATTTGCTTTCTAAGCTGAGCTTTACCCTTCCAATCAAAAACTAAGTCTAAAACTTCTCGGATGTGTTGCACGGGCACTATTTTTATGTTTTTTAATCTTTTGCTATCAACAACTATGTCGTTCATGTTGGAATGTGGCACTATAACTGATTTTATACCTGCATCAATTGCTGCTTCTACTTTACTACTAACTCCACCAACAGGCAACACATCTCCTCTAACAGATAAGCTTCCAGTCATCGCAAATTCTTGTTTTATAGGTATGTTTTTCAATGCACTAATTAAGCACACTGCAACTGCTACTGAAGCGCTGTCCCCTTCAACACCTTCATATGTTTGAAGGAATTGAACGTGTATGTCATACTTGTCTTTTATATCTTCACCAAAGTATTTTTTAACTGTGGCTGACACGTTTTTTATGGCTTCTTTTGCAATCTCTCCAAGTTTACCTGTAGCTATTATTTCTTTGCCAGCACCAGGAGCTACCTCGGATTCTATTGGTAGTAAGATGCCTGACGCATTGCCATCTATACCCATTACGGCAAGGCCGTTTACTCTTCCAACTTTTTTACCTTTGGTTGTAAAGACTTCGTATTCTTTCTTTCTCTCAATGTATCTATCTGCTAGTTGAACTTCAAGGCCACGACTAACTGCTTTTGCTTCGTTTAAATGTTTAAGTTGAACTAACTTGTCTTTTTTCTCAAGCGCCACGTCTCCAGCTGCTCGAACTAAGCCACCAAGTTCTCGAAGTTTTAGAGTTAAATGACCTTTACGATTTGCTTTACGACGAGCTTCCATAACTATTTGATCTACTGCTTCTTTTGAAAAATGAGGTATTTTACCATCTCTTTTTACTTCTTGGGCAACAAACTTTGCAAGTTTAAACCTGTTCTCTTCGGTATCTGGCATGGTATCTTTCATGTATACTTCATAACCATAACCTCTGATTCTGCTTCTAAGAGCTGGATGCATGTGCTTTAAAGTTTCAAGGTTCCCTGCTGCTATAAGAACAAAGCGACAAGGAACTGGATCTGTTCTAACCATAGCTCCAGCGCTTCTTTCACTTTGACCTGTGATGTTGAATTTACCTTCTTGTAGTGCAGTTAATAATTCTTGTTGAGTGTTTGGAGCAAGAGTTGCAATCTCATCTATAAATAATACGCCCAGATGAGCTTTATGAATCATACCTGCAACAACTCTCTCATGAGCTGGGGTTCCAAGACCACCGCTTTGGAAAGGATCATGTAATACATCTCCTAAAAGAGCTCCTGCATGAGCACCTGTGGCATCAAAGAAAGGTGCTTGTTTTTTATCGAAGTTGTCAACTATAACTTTCGGACCTGAAGTTTTATCAGCACCCCTTTTACTGAAATTTAAAAAAAGGATAAGTATAGCAAGGAAAACAAGTCCACCAACAAAGAAGGCCATAAACATAATTGCTCCAGCAACTGGGCCTAGCGTTCCACTATAATAGTTTAACACAAACCAAGGAAGTATCATCGCCACAAGAGCCAATACAAAAACTATTGTGCTTTGATTTCTGGCCAAGTCTGGCCTGTTTGATGCTTGAGAAATTTGTCTTCCTTTACCTGCAGGACTTGTTCTAATTGTGGGTGTGTTTTCATCGTTTGGATTTGGAAAGCTTAAGATGTCAACTAATGTTTCCTTTGGAAGCATTTGAGCCATTGCAAGTCCTAACATGCTTTTACCTGTACCTGGCTCACCTATTAGTAGAACGTGACGCCTTTGAAGACTTGACTTCTTAACTACTTCGATTGCATCTTCCTGACCTATAACTTGATCTATGATTTTGTCAGATGTTTTAAGTTCCTTGGTAGTTTTAAACGAAAAATCCTTTTGTGACTTTGCCATTTATTGTATGGATGAAACAATTATTTTAATACTTTTCGAAAGAAACACGGAAAAACACTAAGTAATAATATTAACTATTTTTGTTTTATGGGTATATGATTGATGATAAAAAAATTACTTATCTGGCTGTGCTTTCTATTTTAATTGGACTGATAGTGCTATTTTTCTCTTTAGATTTTGAAATAGATGATGGTTTTTTCTATGAAACTAATGATTACGTGTATCTTGATGGCTTAGTTTTAAGTGTGAATGGCGATAGAGGGATTGTGTATGCGTGCAGAAACATCACTGTTTTTAGTGAAGGTCTTAAAGAAAACGAGGTTGTGAGTCTTACAGGCAGTATGTATAAAGGAAGGCTTAGAGTTGACGACGTCGGAATTATTTAATTGTGACTTTTTCGATAACAACATCTTCTAAAGGACGATTAGCCTCATCAACTGGCATTGAACCAATTTTTTTTAGAACTTCTTCACCAGATATTAGTTTTCCAAACACTGAATGCTTGTCATCAAGCCAAGGTGTTGGAACTAGCGTTATGAAAAACTGACCTCCTCCACTGTTTGGTGTGCCTTTATTTGCCATGGAAAGTATACCTATTGAATCATGTCGAAGAGCTGGATGAAACTCATCTTGAATGGTGTAGCCTGGGTCTCCTCTACCTGTTCCTGTAGGGTCTCCGCCTTGAATCATAAAATTATAGATGACTCTATGAAAAATCACTCCATCATAATAACCTTCGTTTGCAAGTTTCACGAAATTATCAACTGTAACTGGCGCTTTATCTTTGAATAACTCTAATTCCATAGTGCCTGCGTTCGTTTCAATAACTGCTGTGGGATTCATAGTAGTACAACCTCCAATTAATACTAATAATGTGAGTAATGCTATTTTCATTATTGGTTAGGATTGAAAATTTATTTATATACATTGCTATATCTATATTATTGTGAAAGAAATATATGATATGTACTTAAAGCATGATGTGAATAGGCATAGCGCCGCACTTAGTTATTACGTATTTGTCGGGATTAGTAGTATGTTTGTTGTGATAGCGAGTGTTCTTGGGTTGTTTACAAAATATGATACTGGAACACAGCAAATCATTGAAGTTGCAACATATTTTTTTAACTATGAACTTGCAATTATTTTAAAAGAAGTACTTAGCACTCAACCAAGTATCCTCGGAGCAGGTATTTTTGGAGGAATTGTACTTATAGTGACAAGTACTGCTGCGCTTACTTACTTACAAGATAGTTTAAATGAGATAATGGATGGAGAGAGAACTCGTGGTGTAAAAAAGTTTTTTAAAAGAAGACTTATCAGCCTGGGTATACTTTTATTTTCTAGTTTGGTGGTGGTTTTACTTATTATGTCTGCAACAATTATTGCAAATTTAATTGCTGATGATATACTAATTAGTTTAAGCTACGTCATACAAGCATTAATTACGATAATATTTTTGACTTTGATGTACAAGTACTTACCAAGTAAGAAAAGAAGTTTTAAACTGGTGCTTAAAGGTAGCGTTGTAACTGGAAGCATACTCATATTTGGAAAAATATTGCTTGATAGCTACCTTGGATTTTTTGGATTTAACACGTTGTATGGAATTGCCAGTTATAGTATTTTAAGTTTGCTTTGGCTTTACTTTAGCATGAATGTAGTTTTGATTGGAGCAATTCTTATAGCACTGGACACTCCCGGACAAAGTGTTTATAAATAAAAAATCATCTTGACTAATTTAAGATGACAAAAACCAAATCAGTGATGGAAAGAGCATTTTTTGGAAAACAAAACTGCTTAAAACTGCAGTTAAACAACGAAGGAGAATTCTACTTCCAATTCGGACAAGAAAAAGAGAAATGGGATTGGAAGAAGATTAAGATGAACGACATGGAACTTGGAGAAATCTTAAGTGTTATCGAAGGAAAAAAGAATAGTTGTAGTTTTATCCACGATTTTAAAGGAGAAAAAACGCAGCTTTGGATAACAATAAAAGAAGGATACATGTTCTTAAAAACAAAAGAGATGACTAAAAGTCTTAATGCTAATGAAGTGATTGTATTTAGAGAACTTATCAAACACAGCATTGTCAGAATGAGTATCAAGATATAATATATATAAACAAGTGCTGGTTTCTTTTTAATCATGGACAAGTTTTTACTTCACTACGAATCTGTCTTTGAAACTGCACAGAATAAATTACAAGGTTTTGAGGATAAAAGAAAAGGAAGCCACGATGAATTGCTTGAAGAGATGGCTTTTTGCCTATTTGCGGCAAATAGCAGTGCGAAGATGGGACTTATTGCATGTGATCTTATTAGGAATTCACTTAACGAAGAGCTAGAGGTACTTAGGAGTAAAGTCTACAAGAAAGTTAGATTTTACAACAAAAGAATTGAATACTTTCATCACAACAGAGAATACATAAAACAAAACCACGAAGACTTTTCGAAGCTGTTATCAAAATTTGAGTCGGAAACTGAGCTTAGAAGGTATTTTAAAGATAACTTAAAAGGATTTGGAATGAAAGAGAGCAGTCATTTTCTTAGAAACACAGGTTATAAGGGCTTTGCAATAATAGATAAACACGTAATTGCTGTGTTAAACGAGGTTTTTAATTTAAAGGTAGTAGCACCAAAGACTGTCAGTGAATACGAAGAAATAGAAGCCATGATGAAAAGGCTTGCAGAAAAACACGGCTTTGACTTCGACGTTTTAGATCTTGCAATGTGGAGTTATAAAACTGGGGAGATAATAAAATGATTATTTCTCTTGGTTTAAAATACTAACTAAAATGTCTTTATCATACCTTGGGGTTTGCTTGCCCCAAAGTACGAAGGCTCTGTTAATTCTGTGCCAATACTTCTTTGGAACAAGTGTTTGAAGAGCTAACTCTGTCTCAAAGGGATTTTTTGTTTTGACAAAGCCAAACATGTTGCTTATTTTATGAACGTGGGTGTCCACACAGATCGCTTGCTTACCAAAACACTCTGCTAAAACAAGGTTTGCGGTTTTTCTTCCAACGCCAGGTATTAAAACTAGTTCATCTATTGTACTTGGTACTTTTCCTTGATGATTTTCAAGTAAGTAATTAGCAGCTAAAACGATGTTTCTCGACTTGGTATTATTGTAGTTGATGCTGTTTACAACTTTTTTTATGTCTGCGGGATTTGATATTGCTATGCTTTGAAGAGTTGGATATTTAGAAAATAATTTCTCTGCTATGGGTATTGTTGTCTCATCTCTTGACTGCGCTGAGAGAATGGTTGCAAATAGTGTCTGCCAATCATGCTTCCAACCTTCACCTGCTAACCTTTTATTTGCATTGGCGAATCTTTTTTCTACTTTTAACAACAATTTAACAAATTCATCTGATTTTGACATGAAGTAGAGGACGAAATATTTATATAAATAATCTTTGTTTAGGCTTTTCATGACTAAGTTATTGTATTTAGACGATATGTACTTAAAAGAATTCACAGCTAAAGTGGTGGATGTGGTAGAAGAAGGGGTTGTTTTAGACCAAACTGCTTTTTACCCAAGAGGTGGAGGACAACCAGCAGACACTGGCAAACTTGTTGCTAACGGAAAAGAATTTGGTGTTTTGAATGTGGAGCGAAGAGATGGAAAAGTTGTGCATTTCACAGATAAACAAGGCTAAGTTGAAGGCGATGTTGTGAAGGGAGTTATTGACTTTGAAAAAAGGTATGTGTATATGAGGTACCACACAGCAAGCCACATAATAAGCGCTTTGCTTTTTAAAGAGCTTGGAGCATTGATTACTGGAAACCAAATTGGATTTGAAAAACTCCGAATTGACTTTAGCATTGAAGATATGGATAAGGAGTTGATGAAAGAGTTCGTATTGAAAGCTAATGAAGAGATAGCAAAAAACGTTAAGGTCAAAACTTATTATTTGGACAGAGAAACTGCGATGAAACGTGAAGGCGTAGTAAAACTTGCAATACAACTACCAAAACACATAGAAAGAATAAGGATTGTAGAAATTGGAGACGTTGATATGCAAGCAGATGGTGGGTGCCACGTGAAAAACACGAGTGAAATTGGAACGCTTGAGTTTGTCAAAGGCGAAAATAAAGGAAAAAATAATAGGCGGATGGTTGTAAAACTTCTTTAATATACATAATTGTATACTGGCATAGGTTATAATAGAAAAGTTTATATATTTGTATCTTCATTTCATTTTTTTATGGATTACGTAAGAAGACTACAGGAACAAGGAATACTACAAACAGAAAGACAAACTGTAACCAGACACTTACAAGAACACGGTGAAGATGAAACTCAAAAAATGTTGGTGAGGCTGACAAACAACAACAAAGAACGCATAAATACCCTGGAAAAAGAGGTATCACAACTAACACAAAAGCTTTGCGAAGCAATAAACTTTATCGAAAAAATCAAAGATAAAGAAACTGTTGCAAACGCAAGGCAAGCGATCCTTAGGAGGAAAGATAATCCTCCTTTGGATACACCCATTGACAGAAACAACGTGGCACCAAGTCAAGTCCAACTTGAAAACATATTCTACGCGGGAACAAGGTAAAAATGCAAATCTTATATTTAGCTTTCAAGGTTATATACAACCACATAAGCTTAATATTTAGAAGGTAAGCAACCAAAAGGTTTTTAAACATTATAGAAATTCTCAAAGTATGGCAAAACTAATGAGAGCTGTAGCATGGAGACGGCTAGAGAGACCATACACAAGAAAGTCAAAATACAGAAAAAAAGACTTTATTAGAGGAGTCCCTACAAACAAAATTGTAAAATATGTTATGGGAAACCAAAAGAAAGAATACGAATTCAGATTAACACTTGTATCAGACCACGACATACAATTAAGACACAACGGTCTTGAAGCAGCAAGAAAAACAACGAACAAACACTTAGAAAGAAAAGCACCACTAAACTACTTGTTCAAATTCAGAATTTACCCACACCACGTGCTAAGAAACAATCCTTTAGCAGCAGGAGCTGGAGCAGACAGGATGAGTACTGGAATGAGTCATAGTTTTGGAAAAGCTGTCGGAATTGCTGCGAGAGTAAAAAAAGGTCAACCAGTAATTGAAGTTCACGTTCCAAAAGAAAAAGTGCAAGTAGCAAAAGAAGCACTTCACAGAGCAAGAAAGAAACTGCCATGTGGAATGAGAGTATTAGTAGAAAAAAATTAATTCTTAGACTTAACTAATATGTACTCGACTAACTCCTTTGGAGATTGAAATATCTTAGTATTATCAAGTTTAAATTCATCTAGTTTTTTGCCAAGCAAATCCTTTTTAGAAAGATAAACTATCATTTCAGTATCTAATTCTCTCAATTTTTCAAATAATTTGAATTGTTCCTCAAGATCGTATGGCTCTGTCAAATCAAACACGTAAACTATCAAGTTGGCGGTATACTTTAAAGCAAGGTAAGCTTGCTTTTCAATTTGATTCATCTTATCTAATCTGTTAAGAGTTCCAGGGGTATCTAATACTTGTATGGTTTGTAAACCTTGCTTTATGTAACCTATGTTGATAACTTTGGTTGTGAATGCGTAACTGTTGATTTCTGGCTTAGAGCTTGTAATCTTTGTCAGCAAAGTTGTTTTACCAACATTTGGAAAGCCAACGACGCAGACTGTATAGTAATCTTTTATGTTTGGAAACTCTCTAAGTTTTTTTCTCGCTGTCTCCAAATACTCAAGGCTTGGCCTTACCTGACGCATTATACTTGAAGCTCTACCAAAAAACTCTCTTTTATCTTCCTTAAAAGTTTTTTTGTACTGAGATTCTAAGCTTTTTATTCTCTGACCAGCCCATTTTAATGTTCCTAAATGCTTTTTTGTCAAGTCGTAATCCAAAAAATTTGCGACTAGCTCTTTATGAAATTCACTTAGGTTATCAAAACTTGGAAAACTAATCACTATTTTGTCAAACGTATTTTTAATGTAATCACAAAAAACGCTTATTTGTTCTCCTTTCAGTTTACTTTTTCTTATGGCTGTATCTAAGTAAAACTCGGGTTCTCTAACCTCAATTATTTTTTGAAAATCCATTTTTAACTATAAAAGTAATCTGGTTTAAGATATAAATGTTTATTTAAAATCTTGACTTAAAATTCTTTAAGAATTCATCGAAATCAGATAGATTTACGCAAGCACCACAAGCTAGCTCATGACCGCCACCGTAGCCTTCAAAAGAAGTTAATGTATCGTTTAGATTATCAACTATTACATCTGTTGCGCTTCTCAGACTCATCATGACTTTACCATCGTGCTCTCTTCCAACGATTATTATCTTATCAGGGTAGGTGTATAATAATTCATTGCTTAGATCTGATGTGATACTTACATCATCATGGTACTTGTAAACAACGAATTTAGAATCATCAGTTTTAATGTTTGACTTATGAAATTCATAGACTTTGTTTATTTTATCAAACTTTTTATACAAAAACTTGCCTTGAGAAGTTGTTTTATCTAGTATCTCGTATGGCTCTTTTATCCTAGTTAGTGTTTTAACGCTTTTCATAACTTCTGTTGTACTTCCCTTTAAATTAAAATTTATAATTTTTGCAAGGAAACCTATCTTTGAATTAAACAAAGCGTCCTGAGGGGTTTTTATATCTTCTGGCAAAAGATCTGGGTATTGT
>SKHC01000017.1 GCA_007117145.1 Candidatus Woesearchaeota archaeon | reverse complement strand
GTGTTTCTATTAGTCATGCCAACAAAATATGATGTATTTGCTAAGCTAATAGAAAAAAGTCCTTCAAGAGAATCAGAACTAGGTTTTAGAAGCGAAGTATTTGTTCAACTAAAAGAATTAGTAAAAATAGGGTTTGTTAAAGAACAAAATAAATCTTACGCCCCAATTAAAAACAATAAAACAATTTTCGCATTTAAAATAATTAAATATTGCATAAAAAATAATTTAGATTATAACTTGTTTTTCTCAAAAAACATACCTTTGATTTTGAATGAGCTAATTAAAAATACTCCGAATTTGCGTCCACCTAAATTAAAAAATAACAAAGACATCTTAAACGTCTTATCATACTTAGAAAACAATCAATTCATTTTAGTTCATAAAAAAAGACCTTATATAGGAACTATGTTAAGACATCAACTATTAGAAAACTTATCAGGATTTTTTGATATTAAACAGAGAGTGCCTAAACCTAATTTATTTTTTAAAGAAGTAGAACAAAAAGTTAAAAGAATTAAAGGAAAACCAGTAAATCCTTTCGATGAAGAAATATTTTCATTTCTCGCAGGCAGTGCTCAGCTAGAAGGAGCAACCATTTCTATTGGTGAAACAAGAGAATTATTAGTTAATGATATATACCCAGATAAACCCCAAAAAGACATACAAATGGTAAAAAATCTTAACGAAGCACTCCTCTATGTTTTGGAGAACGTTGATGATGAAATTACTGAAGAACACATAAAGAAAATAAATTACTTAGTTATGTTCAGTATGCACAGACATGCAGGAAAATACAAAATAACTCAAAATAAAATTCAAGGCAATCCTGATTTTAAAACAACACCTCCAAACCAAGTTCAATACCAAATGAAAATTTTCTGCTCAGAAATAAAAAAAATGAACCCAAATAATTGTTTAAACAAATTAGGATGGATTCATAACGAACTTCAAAGAATACACCCATTCGCTGATGGAAATAGTAGAACAACAAGAATGATTTTAAATTGGATAATGATGAAAAATGGTTTTCCCCTAATACTTCTAAAAATGGGCTCATTTGAAGAATACATGAACTTAACCAAGTTATCAAAGAAACGAGATGATGATGTATTAACCAGATTATTTTGGACCATACTCGTTCACGAAGAAATAAAAAAATAAAGTTTTCACCCTGGGCGTCCCTTTTTTTTTCGACTAGCTTATTCTTACAAGATAACCATTATCAGTTAGAACATACAAATAATCATCAGGGCTTTGAGCAACATCTCTAATTCTCCAACCAGCATCTTCTAATAATGGTTTTAGCTCAGTTACTTGTCCATTAATTACTTCAAATCTTCCAAGGTACTGCCCTGCAAGGTTTCCTAAGAATAGATTTCCTTGATATTCTTCGTATCTATCCCCTATATAAAAAGTCATGCCTGCTGGAGGAAACCCTCCAGTTCCACATCTCCAATAATAAGCAGGGTCAACAACATCTGGGTTATCAAATGGATCTTCTGCTACAGGAATATTTGTACCGTATCTGCATCCTGTGTGAGTGATTGGCCAACCATAATTACCTCCTGCTTGAAGTATATTGATTTCATCACCATCATTTTCTCCATGCTCACTAACCCATATCTGACCTGTCTGAGGATGAAGAGTCATTCCTTGAACGTTTCTATGACCATATGTGTAAATTGAATCAATAACAGAATCATCATCAACGAAAGGATTATCACTTGGAACTGAGCCATTTTTGTATAGCCTCATAACAGCACCTAATTCATTTGAAGTATCTTGACTTATGTGATCTGGTCCAAAATCTTTTCTGCCTCTGTCACCTGTTGAGAAAAAAACGTAATCATCTTGCAAAACTATTCTTGAGCCAAAGTGAGCTCCACCGCTCATAAAAGGCTCTGCTATTCTTAAAACTTCAAAATCATCAATAGACACCGAGTCTATGTTTAAAACTCCTCTTCCAAGATGTGTAGTGTATCCTTGACTGTTTCCGGCAGAATATGTGATGTATACATATCTTCCATCAAAGTTAATATCTAGAAGCCCCCCTTGACCAACAACGTCAATACTTGGAAGACCAGAAAGTGTTTCGTATTGTTTTGTTTCAATATTTAGTAGTTTCATATCGCCTCCTTTTTCAGTTATTAAAAGATGTGTGCTGTTTAGAAAATGCATACCCCAAGGACTATTCAGATTATCAAATACGACTTCGTATTCATAATCTGCTGTTTCAATTATTCCTTGAATGGTTTCTTCTATTGTTTCTTGCTCTGTTTCTTGCTGAGCACATCCAATTAGAAAAACTAGAATTAATGCGAGCATTAGTATTTTGTGATTCATTGTAATTTAAAGAGAATAAGTTATCTTATTTAATTATATTGGAACATGTTTAGCACTTCAAAGAAAGCATCTATGTCTTTTTTTGTGTGACTTGAACTTAACTGAACTCTTATTTCATCTTGACCTTTTGGAACTATTGGATAACTTATGTTTGTAACTAATATTTCGTTTTTAAAAAAATGATTGACTAACTCTTTTGTTTTCTTTGAATCACCAATAAGAATTGGCTGAATTGCATGAGAAGAATCTTGAGCTAACTTATAACTTGTATTTTTTAATTTCTTCTTAAAATAAGAAATATTATCATTTAACTTGGATAAACGTTTTTGTCCTGAAGCAGAGTTCACTATTTTTACTGCTTGAAGACTAGCTCCTGCGCACCCAGGACTAACAGGGTTTGAATAAATGTATGTTGCAGTGCTTTCTTTTAAGTAATCTACTATTAGTTTATCTGCAACTATGTATCCTCCATCTACTCCAAATGCTTTTCCAAACGTTCCGACAAGTAGGTCTGCTTTTGCTTTTGTGTGCTCTTCTACTCCTCTACCTGTTTTTCCAAAACAGCCAACTCCATGACAGTCATCAACTACTAGCAAGATTCCTTGAGAATAACTTTGTTTGTGTTTATCTATTACTTTTCTTGTTTCTTTTAAGTCTTGAAAGTTTCCAAGCATACTAAAAATTCCATCAGTGATAACTATTACTCTGTCAAACTTATTTTTGTTTTCATCTAAAAGTTTGTCTAGATGTTTTGTGTCTTTGTGCTTAAAGATAAGTCTAGATTCTTTTGAAAGTCCGCTTACTCTTATACCATCAATTATGCTTCTGTGATTTAACTCATCACTTACGATTAAGGTGTTTGAATTTATCAGTGAGTCTTTGCTTGGTCCTTTAACAAGTGCTTGAATTACTCCAAGATTAGTAGCAAAGCCGGAAGAGAAAAGCATTGCTGATTCTTTTTTGTGAAACTTCGAAATTTCACTTTCTAAGTCTTTGTATATTTTTAGTGTTCCAGAAATAAACCTGACTGCTCCAGGACCTGTTCCATATTTTTTTGTGGCTTTGTGCTCAGCATTTGCAATTAAAGAGTTGTGCCTAAGTCCAAGGTAATCATTTGAGTTGAATACTAAGAAGTTTTTTTTCTTTATTTTTGCTTTTGTAGAACCATGTTCTTTATTGAATCCTTCAATTATTCTTTCATTTCTTTTTTGGATTCCTAAACTATCAATCCTTTCTAGTTCTTTTTGTAATAAATCCTGAAAATTTGTGTTTAACATTTTTACTTGTCTGCTATGATTTCAATGACATCTCCTGCTTTTAACAAGTGATCTTTACCCACGGTTCTTTTGATTTTAACATCTACTGCTCTGATGAAATTATCACCTAGGTCTGTGTGAACTTTGTATGCGAAATCTAGCGCTGTACTGTTTTCTTTTAGTAAAAAGCAATCAGGTAATCTGTTACCATCCTTATCTTCAAGCTTGGAAACACCCCCTGGGAATATGTGGATGTATTTTAAGAGTTTTGTGACTGCAGAATCTATTGTTTGCTGAACACCAGAGCCGCCTAATTTTTTTAATACGTTTTCGTCTATGAATTTTAACGCGCTTTGCTGTTTCTCGTTTAAATTTCCGATTAACTCAAAACCATCATCTCCTGGAACGTAGTTTATTAATTTGTGCTTACTTGCCTCTTTTAATGCAAGCTCACTTTCAGCACTGCAAGGAATTATTATGTAATTTGGAAACTCTTTTTTTAATCTTTCATAGTTAGCTAAAGCACCTTTAACATCTGCTTTGTTTGCAGCAATTAGTATTGGCTTTGTTTTTTTTCTAAGCTTGCTAGCAAAAGCCAAAAGTTCTTCATCAGACCAACTGCTAAGCTTTTTCTCAACTAAACCTAATTGTTTCAAAATGGCTTTTATCATATCTTCATCACTTCCAAGTCCTGAGAATTGTTTGTGAAGAGATTTTACTATGTCTTGATTTGTCTGACTCACACTTCTACTAAATTTCTCCCAGCTCTTTTTAAGAATTGATAAATACCAAAAATCGAGTTCTGTTTCTAAAAACTTGATATCTTCTGCAGGGTCGTACTCACCAATCGAAACTGGCTCACCTTTCTCATTAGTTGAACCTGAAACATCTATAACGTGAATTAGAGCATCAGCCTGATTTAAATCATTTAAAAACTCAAGACCCATACCTTTACCTTCATGCGCTCCAGGCACAAGACCTGCAACATCTATTAAATCTACAGGGACAAATCTTTTATGATCTATGCAATAACCAGTTCTTGGATTACACGTAGTGTTAAAAAACTTATCAGCACACTCAACTCTTAGAAAACCTATACCTTTATTGGGTTTAATTGTAGCGAAAGGATAATTTGCAATTTCAACATTTGCCAATGTACTCGCTTTAAAAAAAGTACTTTTTCCACAGTTTGGCTTACCAACAATTCCAATGAGCATCTTAGTAATAGTAATAACAAAGGTTTTATATAATTATTCAAAAATAATTTAAACAATAACACGAAATACGTGTTAGGGGGTAGATAAAAAATGATTAACGATTTAAAAGAATTATCCGGATTATTCTATTTAAGAATTGCTCTAGGACTTATGTTTTTAGTGCACGGATTTAATAAATTGCAAGGACTTCTAAGTGGAGGCGAACAGCCAACAGGAATGTTTGTAAACTTTTTTGGCGAAGCAATAGGACCTGTGATGGCATGGCTTGTTGCATTAGTTGAGTTCTTCGGAGGAATATTCTTAATTCTTGGACTTTTAACATGGATGAGTAGTTTCTTGCTTGCAGGTGTAATGGCTGGAGCAATTGTTCTTGTGCACTCAGGAAACTTTGCAGCAATAACGCAACACTTAGTATTTATCGCAGGACTTGTTGCACTTATGAAGCATAAAACAACTGAGCTTAGCTTAGATGAGAAACTTAAGTTAAAGTTTTAACTTCAAAATTATTTTTTTACTTTATTTTTTTAACCAATCTATTTCTTCGTTGTTTAACTCTAAAACTTTTATGAGATTGTTACTTTTGCCGTGTTTAAACTGGTATTTTATGTATGGTAAAATTGTTTTTGCTTTTCTTCTTGAAACATGAGTGTTTTGAGCGAGTTTGCTTGCAATGCTATCTTTCTTTGCGTTTGCTCTGTTAGCTATCCATATTTTTAAAGGACGAGAATTTTGCTTGTAATCAACACTGTGACTGTACTTGTCAGCCTTAGCTAAACTCACCCCCGCAGTTAGCAAAGCATAACAGTAAACGTAAAACCTATAATACTGCCACCTCCTAATTCTTCCAAAGAACTTGTCTGCCAAAGCAATGTTTTCAAAAGCCCTATCTAAGTCTACAACTTTTAAGTATTCTAGCTGAGTGTTTTCCTCAATCCAAAGAAATATTTCATCTAAATCTGCATTCACATCATCTAATGCTCTTAAAGCAATATCTGGGTTTTTCGTTTTATAAATTATTCTTAAAGCATTATTTAACTCAGATTTTCTATCTCTTGGACTTATAGAGAGCGCTGATTTCAAAGTTATTGTTTTTCCTAAGTTTTGCAAATCATTAACTGCAGCTCGAACGTCACCCCCACATACTCTGGCTAAGTGCTTTAACGCGTCATCCTCAGCACTGATTTGTTCTTCTAAAGATATTTTTTTAAGCAAAGAATACACTTTATCATAAGTTACTGGTTTGAACTCGATTAAATAAGATTTTTTTCTAATTTCTTTTAACTTTCTCTCATACGCATCACTTGCAACAATTACAACAGGGAATTGGCTTTTTTCCTGTAATTTCAAAATGGTTGGAGCTGCACCTCTATCGTATACTCCGCTTAAACCTTCTGCTTCATCTACCAATATGACTTTTGAAGAGCCAAACAAACTCATCTGGCCAATCGCGTTTCCAAGAACTGACTCGAGTGCTTGAGCTTTTCTAATATCTGAAGCATTGACCTCAACAACTTCTAAATCTAATTCTTCTGCTACAGCGTACACACTGCTCGTCTTACCATTACCTGTACCCCCATACAAAAATATTGGCTTATCTCCTTTTTTATAAGAAGAAATTTTTTGTTTCAATTCAACCAATTGCTCTTCTTGCCCAACAATATCTATAGAAGATTTCGGTTTATACTTAATAATCCAAGGAACGCTCATAACACAAAAGAAACGAAGCACATAATATAAATATTTAGAAAAAAATTAAAGAAAAAAAAAATAGAAATTATAATTGGTATACAGAGTATATTTTTACGCTATCTGAAGATTTAACTTGACTGTCCATTCCAACCAAATAATTAATATTTGACCTTTCAGCAACACCCACTAAATCTTTTTCTACCTTGCCATCAAATAAAACAGCGTACATCCCACTACCAAGACTTTTAATTGTGCTCACAAGCTCAGTTACAGGAACTTTCCCCAAAATGTTTAACTTAGCATCTAGTATGTAAGCTCCACGAGTACCAATTAAGTCTTCAATCATGGTCTTAAACTTTGCTTGTTCTGCTTGTGTTGCATCTTTAGCAGACTGCGTAGGAGTAGATCTTGGACTTGGTCTTCTGTCTCTCGAATCACTTCTCTCTCTCGAATCACTTCTTTGACTACTAGGTCTGTCTCTAGAATCACTTCTTTGACTACTAGATCTATCTCTTGAATCTCTGCTGTTTCTTCTGTCATGACCGTTTCCATTGTCTCCTGACATTTCCAGTCTTGCCTGCTCAGCAGTTATCTTACTCCTTAAAGCTTTGTGAATTTCTTTTTTTGTTAACTCTTCCACTTCTTTACCATCCGGAGCCTTCGTTACGTAATCTAACTCGACGGTGCCAAGTAATTCTTGAACAATAAGTTTTCCACCTCTATCTCCATCGACAAAAACTGTTAGAACTTTTTCCTTGCCAAGGTCGATAATAGTTTGAGGTATACTTGTACCATTTATAGAAATCACGTTTTTAAACCCGTGCTTAAGAAGTGTTAAAACATCTGCTCTTCCTTCAACTAAGATAACTTCTTCTGCTTCATCAATACCTGGACCACAAGCTAGCTTCTCTTTACCATAACTACTGATTTCCATCATCCTAACACTGTAAGCAACTTCATCACTTAACTCCTGGCTGTCAGGCATTGATTTATCCATTAAATCTTTTAGCAAAATTTTAGCTCTTGTAATAACGCTTTCTCTTTTGCTAATCCTGATATCTTCGATTTTAGTAACTTCGACTTTAGCATTACATGGACCTATTCTTTGAATAATTTCAATAGCAGCCCCGACAATACTTGTTTCAGCCTTGTCTAAACTACTTGGAATTATTATTTCACCAGTTGTTTTTCCGGTTTTCGTTGAAAGATTAACTTCTATTCTGCCGATTCTACCTGACTTTTGTAGCTCTCTGAGCTC
Source organism: Candidatus Woesearchaeota archaeon (assembly GCA_007117145.1). Lineage (GTDB taxonomy): Archaea > Nanobdellota > Nanobdellia > Woesearchaeales > 21-14-0-10-32-9 > SKIS01. The sequence continues at coordinate 7,390 of SKHC01000017.1, read as the reverse complement.
TAAGTCTGCTCCTAGCAAACCCTCTGTTTGACCAAAGATTGCTCCGATAACGTCAGGTCTATCAACAACTCCCTCTATAAAGATGTTCGCATTAATAATATATTTTGCGGATACTTGTGCGATTTTCGCCATTTTTTTATGCCTCCTAAATAATTTCTAGTTTTACGTTGAGACATAGTCATAAAAACAAATAGAACAAAGTACTAAGGTTTTTCGACCATTCAAGGTCTGTGATACGTGTGAAAACAATAATAATACTTGTTCTAAAGTGATAGTGACTATGATATTGTAGCCCGAGACACTAACTCCCAAGCTCATTGCCAGGTCACCTTTTAACAGGTGCTCCTTTTACGGAGTTTCGCCATAAGCTCCATTGAGTACTCTCATGTCGGGCTTAATATAAGGAAAAAAATTAAGTATATAAATGTTATTAATAATTAACAACAATTCATATAATCACTGCGTTCTGCTGAAGTTCTAAGAGCAAAGCTTCAAATTCTTCTTGAGCTTGACTTTGCTTTAAAAATGACTCTATGTCACTTCTGACTTCACTTAAAGGCAAATCCCTCTCTGGAAGCTCTTCTTGCTTTAACATAATGTGAACTCCGAAATCAGTTTCAACACTTCTTAATTCTCCAACTTCCATCTCTAACGCTGCTTGTTTGAACTCCTCTACGAATGGATCCCCTGCACTTACTGTGTACTCTCCACAAGTACCAGCGCTTGCAACATCATCTGTATGTTCTTCAACTAAGTCACAATAGTTTGAAAAGTCGTCCGCGATTAATCCTCTGATTCTTTCAGCTTCCTGCTCGTATCCTTCAACATCATTAGATACTAAGATGTGTCTTACAACACTAGCAGACGGTTGACTAAACTGATCTAAGTTCTGAACGTAGTACATATTAATCTCATCGTCTGACACTTCAATTGTTTCAACTAAGTCATCAAGCATCTGGCTTATCACCACATTAGCTCTGAAGTATTCTTTAAAGTACTCTAAACTCACTCCAATCATACCAAGCTGACCCATTAAATCTTGCTCAGTTATGCCATTCATCATCAAGAGGGTTTGGTACTCTTCTTCGAATTGCGCAGCACTCACACTAACTCCTCGCCTTTCAGCTTCTTGCAAGAGTAAAGTTTCCGTAACAAGCTCATCTATCACTTCCTCCTCTGTAGTCATTGCACCCATACCTGTCGCAAATGATAACCTGTTTTGGACATCTGCCATTGTAATTGCGTCTCCATTAACAGTTACAACTTCTTCAGCAGGACTTGTAGTTGTGGATCTCGAATAAAATGTTAAGAAAAACACAGCAACTATACCTAGAATCAAAACAGCTGAAAGTAGCTGATAACTATATTGTTTAAAAAATTTTTTTCTTTTTAATAATGATTTCTTTTTAACCAAAAATATCACCTTGTAGAAATGAAAAATCTTTATTATTATTAAAAAGTATCGATTAAAAGGTAAATATATAAAAGAGAATACTCTCCAAATAAAGGTATGAACGATATAGTTATTGGAAGGGAGGAAAAAGACAGAAAAGACTTAGGTTCTAAAGGTACTGTATACATCGGAAAACACTACATTCAGATGGGAAGAGTTGCCAGTTTGTCAAACAAAGTTATGCTTGATGTAACAAAAAGCCACGTAGTATTCATATGTGGTAAACGAGGCGGTGGAAAATGTCTAACTGGAGACACACAAATAGTTCTTGGAGATGGAAGCCTAAAAAATATTAAAGACTTGGAGTTGGACGACCACACAGTATTGAGTTTAGACTTAAACTTGAAAATTAACGCTAAAGAGAAAGATAGTTTTTTCAAACGAGAAGTAGAAGAAATACTTGAAGTGACAACTGGAACTGGAAGAGTGATACGGTGCACACCTGAACATCCTCTACTCACTATTTATGGATGGGAAGAAGCACAAGACTTAAACATAGGAAACAGGATAGCCACCCCGAAAATTCTACCTGTATTTGGAGAATTTGACTTAAAAGAAAACAAAGTCAAAGAAATCGCATACGGAGTATCACAAACCCTAAACGAAGAGATGATTAGCAAAGAAATTGAAAAACTAAATGTTAAGGAATTAAATGAAGTACCTGAAAGCGTATATAAACTACCAAAATACAAACTAGCTTTGTTTTTAAACAGAGTTTTAAGCGCAGATGGAAAACTTGGAAAAAAAGGGGATTGGTACATCACATATAAAGCAAAAAACAAGAAGATTGCAAGCCAAATACAACATTTACTTTTAAGATTCGGAGTGGTAACTACTAGGATAAACAGTAGATTTCAATACTTATACATTGAAGATGGATTCATAAAAACGTATCTAGAAAACATAGGCTTTTGGGGAGATAAAGAAGAAAAACAAAAAATCGCGCTAAGAGAAACCGTAAACAACTTACAACCAATAGACGTACCAGAAGAAGTACTTGAATTCTTCGACCCTGTAGATTGGGAGGTATTAGGGAAAAAATTTGTAATTCCAAACACCAACTACAACTATAAAGAAATAAGTGAAACGCAACACAACATGTTCGTTAAAAGCTTAATGGAATCAGATATTTACTGGGACGAGATAGTTAAACTTGAAAAAATTGAAGAAAAAACGGAAGTGTACGACATAACTGTGCCTGAAACAAATAACTTTATTGCAAACGACGTGATTGTTCATAACTCATACACTATGGGAGTTATAGCTGAAGGAGTAAGTGAGCTTCCAGAAGAAGTAAAAAACAACATATCAGTCATAATCCTAGACACCATGGGTGTATATTGGACTATGAAGTACCCAAACAAGCAAGACAAAAAACTACTTGAAGAATGGGAACTCGAAGAAAAATCACTTGACGTAAAAATATTCACACCGTACAAATATCATGAAGAGTACAAAGAAAAAGACATACCAACAGATTACCCTTTCGCTATTAAACCAAGCGAGCTTAGTGGAAAAGACTGGAATCTTACATTTAGCATACAACCAGAAGAGCCCAGAGGAGTTTTAATAGAAAAAGTCATTAATGATTTGCATGAAAACATGCACGACTTTGAAATAGAAGATATTGTAAAAGAAATAGAAAAACAAAAAGACTTTGAAAAACACGTTGTGAGTGCAGCAAAGAACTTGTTTCAAAACGCAAAGACGTGGGGACTTTTCAGCAAAAACGGAACAACTTTGAAAGACGTTGCAGTAGCAGGACAAGTTAGCGTTTTAGATGTTAGTTGCTATGCTACGATGCCTGGAAGTTGGAACGTGAAAAACTTAGTAATCGGACTCATCGCAGATAAATTATTCGTACAAAGAATGATTGCAAGAAAAGAAGAAGAATACCAAGCAGTACACAAATCAGAAAATCCATTTTCAGACTCGACAAATACAAAGCAAGACTTCCCAATGGTTTGGCTGGTAATCGACGAAGCACACGAGTTTTTACCTGTAAAAGGAAAAACACTTGCAACAGACCCGTTAGTTACGATATTAAGGGAAGGTAGGCAACCTGGAATAAGTTTGATACTTGCAACTCAGCAACCCGGAAAAATTCACACAGACGTTATGACTCAAAGCGACACAGTTATCGCTCACAGAATCACAGCTAAACTAGACACTGACGCTCTTGGAACACTTATGCAAAGCTATATGAGACAAGGACTAGTAGAGCAACTTGACAACCTACCAAGAGATAAAGGAAGCGCTATAATATTTGACGATACAAACGAAAAGATGTATCCTATAAGGATTAGACCAAGATTTACATGGCACGGAGGAGGTGCTCCTAGTGCTATTAAGGATTCTGAAGAATAACCGGAAAAACTTCAAAAAAATATTTAACTTAACAATACTTTCTATTAATTATGCCATACAGTAAAAATTATGCTAAGTCAAGTGATAAAACAGTTTACCCTAAATGGATTGAGGTTAGCTTGACAGCTGAAGAAGAAAGAGAAGCAGAGAATCTGTGCAGAGAAAAAAATATTGGTGTGATGAAAGAATGCATAGCTGATGCTCGAGAAATTGTGAGAGGGGAAAAACTGTTTGAAACACAAACACACATCGTACGCATTGCAACGTCACTTTTTGAAAAAAGAGCAAGCCACGAAGTATTCTTTAAAGAAAGCAAAACCAAAGAAAAATTTGATAAGCAACAAGACTAATTTTTTACCTATAACAATACACTTATAAAAACAGAAATATTTCTATTATAAAATGGAAGTTCAACAAAATGACCACGTAACTGTGGAATACGAAGGAAAACTAGACGACGGAACAATATTTGATAGTTCAGAGAAACATGGAAAACCTTTGGAGTTTAAAGCAGGAAGCGGACAAGTAATAAAAGGTTTTGATTCTGCAATTATTGGAATGAAAAAAGGCGACGAGAAAAATATTAAACTCGAAAGTGATGAAGCCTACGGTCCAAGAAGAGATGAGCTAGTAACAGAGATACCAAAACAAAAACTACCTGAAGGAGAAGTAAAAGAAGGAATGATTCTGGCTGTTCAAAGCCCAGACGGACAACAATTCCCTGCAACAGTAGTTAAAGTTCACGATGACAAACTAACTATCGACTTAAACCCTCCGCTAGCTGGAAAAAGACTGCACTTCAAACTAAAAGTAGTGGATGTTAAAAGAGAGTAAACACGTAAAATCTTTATTTTTTTATTCATTTTTTTCGATAATTTTCTAGTTAAATATTAATTAACACTTATTCTTCAGTTATTTATGAAAATTAAAGAAATGCCTTTTCACTTAAAACCTAGAGAAAAATTGAAACTTGAAGGAGTTTCAAGGCTTGACGATCGTGATTTGCTTGCAATAATAATTGGCAATGGAAGTCAAAGAGCTGATGTCATGTCAATTAGCAATAACATCGTAAAAAAATATGATACTTGTGCTTTAAAAGTAGCAAGTATAACTGAACTAAAAAAAATTAGAGGTGTTGGAGAAATAACTGCTATGAAAATAAAAGCGGCAATGGAGCTTGGAAGCAGAAATAAGAAAAGGATTAACATCACGATTAAAAACTCAAAAGACGTGCACAAAGTATGCGAAGATATGAAGCTCTTAGAACAAGAGCATTTCGTCATACTTATACTTGACACAAAAAATAAACTTATAAAAAGACATCTAATAAGTATTGGAACACTCAACCTTACAGTTATACACCCACGAGAAATATTTAAAGAAGCTATAAGGGAAAGTGCGAACTCAATAATTCTTGTGCATAATCATCCAAGTGGTGACCCAACTCCAAGTGAAGCTGACATTGACATCACAGGTAAACTCATAAAAGCAGGTGAATTACTAGACATAAAAATTTTAGACCATGTAATAATTGGAGAGGGATATCACAGCTTCACAGATAACAACTAATCTTTTTTGAGGTAAAGTGTTTGTGTTGGGAATGCCATCTCAATTTTTTCTTTTTCAAATCTTTCTTTTATATCTAAATTAACATTTTGTTGAATATCCATGTACTTATTATAATCACTTGTATTAACGTAGTACACTATCTCAAAATCTAATGAAAATGCATTAAATTTGCTAAAATGAACTCTGTCTAGATCAGCATCATCCACTTTATCAAAAACTTCCTTTACTATTTTGGGAATTTTTCTAAGCTTTGTAGTTTTGGTTCCATAAACAACACCCACTATGAAAACTATCCTTCTTTTCTCCATTCGTTTGAAGTTGTTTACCCTGGATTCTGTTAACTCCTTATTACTTATGACAAGCTCTTGACCTTGCAAAGTTTTTATCCTTGTCGTTTTAATTCCAATTTTTTGAACTACACCCATATCTGCCCCGAGCACTATGAAATCACCTACTCTGAATGGTTTATCAAAGTATATGGCGATGCTTGCAAATAAATCTGTAAGGACTCCTTGAAGAGCAATAGCTACTGCCAGACCACCAATACCTAAGCCCGCGATGAAAGTTGTTATCTCCACACCTATGTTTGATAAGAAAAATAATATTGCTAGAAGCCAAACAAGTCCTTTAATTATTGTACTGAAAAAATCTATTAGGGCTGTATCGTGAACATCTTCTTTTTTCTGTTTCTCGATTACTAACTGTTTTGCATCCTCTACAACAAGCGTTATGCTTTTAGCTAAGTAATACAATACGACTATGAAGAAGAAGTACCTCATAAATCCATCGTACCAATTAGGCATCTCAAGATATAGAGTGCTTGCAAATATGCTAAACCAAGCATATAAGGGCCAACCTAAACCTTTCAGTACTTTAACTAATATATCATCATATTTGTTTTTAGAACGCTTTGAAAACTTTTCTAACTTTGCTAAGATTACGAATTTGAACACCAGCATGACTATCCAAGTAGACACAAATATGGCTAGTGCAAAAAGCCAAGATTCTACACTGTTGTTTAAAAAAACTAGGTTTAGGTAATCTTCCATTTTTATCTTGAATTAACTTATTATATTTATAAGTTGCGGAGCCAATCCTCGTACTCTTTGTATTTGTAATCATATCTCTTCCTTGACACATTGTCTTTATTTATCGATTTATATTGATTCATCGAGAGTCCAAACAAATTCAATTTGCATGCCATGTATAAAAAAGGTGAGTATACTGGCTTTGGAATTTTTATTATGATTTGTTTTTTGGCTTTCTTGTATTTTTTTACAAATTCATACATCGTCATTTGCATATTTCCCGCAACTTCTATTACACCCTCTCTTTTCTTTAAATTCTCTTTAATGATACTTGCGACATCTCCTATGTATACAGGAGATACTTTTGCTTTTATGTTTGGGAAAAACGGGAGAGATTCTGTGAGCTTAAATATTTCTGCTGACTTTCCAAACATGATGGAAGGGCGAATTATTAAATGATTTGACTTGCTTGACTTTATGATTTCCTCAGCTTTGCCTTTCGTTCTTAAATACTCTATTTCACTTGAAGAATCCGCTCCAATTGCCGATATTTGAATAAATCTTTGACCTTGCTTTAAGCTAAACAAGATGTTTCTAACGCCTAAAACGTGTATTTGACTGTACATATCTTTCTTTGGTTGCTTTAAAGGTGAGAGTCCAACACAGTTAATTATAACATCGAATTTAGGGATGACTTCTGCTAGTTTTTCAAGCTCTAATATGTCTCCTTTTATGTGAGTCTTAGAATTTCTCGCTCTACCATACGTCGTGGAGTTTGGAATTGCTTTGCAGATTTGCCTACCAAGAAAACCGTTTCCACCAATAACCAATACTTTCATTTCTTCTTAAGCCTTTTTATCGCTAAGCTGTCAATTGAGCCAGGACTTGTATCTGCCTTAGTCATTGAAATCATACTAGCAGTGAATAGCATAAAGAAAAATATTGTGAAAGCAAAGCCCCACGGCCTATTAAT
>SKHC01000063.1 GCA_007117145.1 Candidatus Woesearchaeota archaeon | reverse complement strand
GGAAAAGGGGGAAAAACAAAAACTTGCTCTGTATGTGGTGGAAGCGGTATCACAAGGCAAATAAGAAGAACACCATTTGGAAGCTTCCAAACCCAAACCACGTGTGGAAACTGCCAAGGAACAGGAGAAGAAGTAACCACTACATGTAATAATTGCGATGGAAGAGGATACACCTTGCAAGAAAAGAAATTAAACATCAAAATACCTGCAGGAGTAGACGATGGAAACAGACTTCGAATGGACGGTGAAGGAGATGCTGGTGGTAGAGGAAAAGACACAGGAGATCTATACGTATTCATAAGAGTAAAAGAACATGAATTCTTCAAAAGAGAAGGAAACGACATACACTTAGAAGTTCCAATAAGCTTCAGCCAAGCAGTTTTCGGAGACACAATAGAAGTTCCGACCCTGAAGGGCAAAGCAAAACTAAAGATACCCAAAGGCACAAAACCAGGCACAATACTAAACATGCATGGTAAAGGAATACCGTACCTTCAAAGCTATGGGAGTGGAGACCAAAAAATACACGTAACGATAGATGTGCCAACAAACCTATCAAAAAAACAAGAAGAACTGTTAGAAGAGTTTGCAAAGAGCACAGGAGACAGTGCAAAACCTCAAAAATCTTTTTTTGACAAATTATTCAACAGGTGATGTAATCACTGACACATAGAAAAATTTATATACTACGAAAAAGTTAGAATATCATTATATATGTGGGTGGAACAAAAGTGAAATATAAATACGTACTATTTTTAATAGTAATTTTAGTGGTTGCATGTCAACCGATAAACGAAGACCCTATGTCATTGTTAAATGAGACAGAGTTGAACAACGAAACAATTAATGCCCAAGAGCAATTAGCAGCCTACAGACTAACAGTAACAGAAGGAGAACTGGCAAGCATTCCTGTTACAGCTGTAGACCCTGATGGGGGAGATGTAACCATAACGTTTGGTGAGCCATTCAACGAAGATGGTCTTTGGCTAACAGAACTTGGAGATGAAGGAAGATACTTAGTAAGACTTCAAGCTTCAGACGGAATACTTACAACAACAGAATACGTGTTAGTTGAAGTTCTAAGAGCAAACAGACCACCAGTTATAGAATGCCCGACAACTATCAGAGTTGTTGAAACAGAAACTGTTGAACTAAACTGTAACATCGTAGACCCAGAAGGACATGACTTCGAAGTTGCAATAATGGGTTGGATGAACAGCGAAACTAAAGAAACAACTTACGGAGATAGCGGAAGCCACACAGTAATAGTTAGAGCAGTAGATGAAAAAGGCGCAGCTAACTCAGCAGAAATAAACGTAGTAGTTGACAGGTTAAACAGACCACCGCAAGTTGAGCCAATACCAAATCAAGAAGTGCTAGAAACAGAAACACTAGTCTTAGAAGTATCAGCTCAAGACCCAGATGGAGATATGCTTGAAATAATCTATAGCGAGCCATTCGATGAATTTGGTAGGTACACACCAGACTTTGGTGACAGAGGAACATATAATTCAAGCGTCATAGTGTCTGATGGATTTGACCAAGTAATTGAAACATTTGAAGTAACTGTGCTTGCAAAGAACAGGCCACCAGTGCTTGAACCAATAGAGCCAATAACAGTCTATGAAGGCGAGACAATAACGATACCTGTAAACGCATACGATCCTGATGGTGACGATTTAATCATAAGCTACAGTGGATTTATGAATTCAAGAACGTACACCACAACTTACGACGATGCATATCCAAACGGGTGTAACGAAAGAGGATGTACTGCAGTGTATTACACAGTTGTTACTGTAAGTGATGGTCAATTAGAAACAAGCAGAGAAGTTGAAATCAACATAATTGATAGAAACAGACCGCCAGTGTTTATCTTTGATTAAACAAAAACTTTTTTTTATTTTTTTATTTTTTTTAGAATTATTTCTTAATCTCTTTAATGATACCAAAACCTATAAGTCTAAACCTAGTACCAACTCTTCTACTAATACTTACCCTGCTTCCAATATCTGCGCAAACAGGCAGTTTTAACTTACATATAGCCTCGTTTTTACCAAGGTCAACTACAATACCAACAGTAGCAGCGCTGTTCACATTAAGCATGAGCATCTCCTGCATCTTTATAGGTTGAACCTCGATTTCTTCTTGACTACCAACAACTCTTTCAAGCAAATTAATATCAAGTTTTAACTCGTACCAAGTAGGAGGCAATTTATCTGGAAGCCCAACAAGGCTCCCTGTCAAATTATCAGATTTCACAACGCCAGGATCAAGCTCAGTTAAAAGGCCCATACTACCACCTGGAGTTATGTCTTTATACTCTTTACCTCCTGCGACGATGCTTTTAATAATACTAAAAATAGGTTTTGCAACAAGCTGGTTATGCTCTTCAACAATTCTACCAGGTCTAATCTCAACCCTATCACCCTTCTTGAGCTTTCCAGATAAAAGACTTCCTCCAAGAATACCTCCGACAAGGTTTTCAGGAGTTATACCTGGCTTGTTAATATCAAAACTTCTTGCAACCAAAAACCTAGGGTCTTCCTTATCATTTCTCTTAGGAGTTGGAATGTGTTCTTGAATAGCTTTAATCAGCAAATCAATGTTTACACCGTGTTGAGCACTAATTGGAACTATAGGTGAATCCTCGTAATTTGTTCCTTTCAAAAAATCTTTAATTTGATTATAACTCTTTAGAGCTCTTTTATCATCAACCAAGTCAATCTTGTTTTGAGCAATAATAACGTTTTTAATACCGCTAATTTCTAAAGCCATCAAGTGCTCTTTTGTTTGAGGCTGAGGACAATGCTCATTTGCACCGATAAGTAAAATAGCTCCGTCCATAAGCGTAGCTCCTGCAAGCATAGTTGCCATTAAACTCTCGTGACCTGGAGCGTCAACTAAGCTTATAGTTCTGACAAACTCATTTTTCTCTTTAGTTAAAGCATTCTTTTCTTTTACAGTATAATTTCCCTTTTTATCTTTGAAAAAACTGGTATCAGCGTATCCAAGCTTTATAGTAATACCTCTCTTAACTTCTTCAGAATGAGTATCGGTCCACTTACCAGAAAGCCTCTCAGTTAAAGTAGTTTTACCATGATCTACGTGACCTACAAGTCCTATGTTTATTTCTGGCTGGTTCATATAAAAAGTAAAAAGCGGTTATTTATAAGTTTAGCGCAAAACAGCCGGAAGGCTTACGATAAAAAATTAGAAAATAATATAAAGGATTTAAATTCATATATCATTCCGGGGGAACAATTTGAAAACAAAATACATAGTGTTTACCGGAGGAGTACTATCAGGCCTTGGAAAAGGCGTAACAGCAGCAACGGTGGGCTTTTTTTTCTCAGACCAATATAAAGTCGTCCCAATAAAACTGGATGGGTACTTAAACAGTGACCCTGGAACGATGAATCCAATAGAACACGGAGAAGTATTCGTGTTAGACGATGGATTCGAAGTAGACATGGACTTTGGACACTACGAGCGTTTTCTAGATATAAACGCAGTCAAAGACCAAAGCATAACCATGGGAAAAATCTTTCGTGAAATTCAAAAAAGAGAAAGAACAGGAGATTACCTTGGAAAAACAGTCCAACTAATACCTCACGTAACAGATCTAATCCAAGAAGAAATCCAAAACGTTTCAAACAAAACCAAAAGCCAACTAACACTGATAGAAGTTGGAGGAACCGTAGGAGACATAGAAAACGAGCTATTCATAGAAGCCCTAAGACAACTACAAAAAAAAGTAGGCGAAGAAAACATGATCTTCGTTCACATAACGTATGTGCCGATACCTTTTGGTGTCAGCGAGCAAAAAACAAAGCCAACCCAACAATCACTAAGTCTTCTTCAAAAAAAAGGTATCTGGCCAAACTTCATCGTTGCAAGGTGCCCAGAATTCTTAACAGAGTCAAGCAAACGGAAAATAAGCTTGTTTGGAAACATACCTCAAACAAAAATCTACACAGCACCTGATATAGACTGCATATACAAGTTGCCTGAAGTGTTTTCTGCTCAACAATTCATAGATAGTATTTCAAAAGAATTAAAACTAAAAAAAGGAAGCACAGAAAAACTGAAAACATGGAACAAAATCTTAACTAAGAAATCAGATAAAACAGTAAACGTTCTCATCGCAGGAAAATACACAGACCTAGAAGATAGCTACGCAAGCATCGTTGAAAGCTTAAAGCACTGTGGTTTCAACTTAAACGCAAAGATAAACATAACATTTGTTGACACAGAAAAAGACTTTGACATGGAAGCGTTGAAAACAACAGATGCCATCATAGTACCGGGAGGATTTGGAAAAAGAGGAATACAAGGCAAGATAAACACCATAAAATATGCAAGAGAAAACAAAATACCCTACCTTGGAATATGCTACGGACTCCAACTAGCAGTGATAGAATACGCAAGAAACAAATGTGGAATTAACGATGCAAACAGCTTAGAAATAGATACTCAATCAAAAAACCACGTCGTTTCATTACTAGATGAGCAAAAAAACGTTGTGATGAAAGGAGGAACAATGCGACTTGGAAGCTACAAAGCATACCTGACAGATGGAATAATAAAGTCAGTGTACAAAAAACTTGGAGTTGGAAAAGAAAACAAAAACGTGCTAGAAATTCATGAAAGGCACAGACACAGATTTGAAGTAAACCCAAAATATACAGACATCTTAAAGGAAAACGGACTAAAAATCACAGGCACAAGCGAGACAGGACTGGTAGAATTCATAGAACTAAATAAAAAAGACCACCCTTACTTTACCGCAACACAAGCCCATCCTGAATTGAAATCAAGATTAGAACAACCAGCACCACTATTTTATGGACTTATCAGCAGTGCTTTAAAATCAAAATACTTATAAATAGCTTGGCATTTCTTTGACGTTATGAGTGTATTAGCATTTAATAAATGGGAAACCAAAGGAATAGAAGTTAAAGATGTTGGAATAAAACCATACATTTCAATAAAACCTGTACTTGTACCAAAAACAGGGGCAAGATACGCAGGAAACAGATTCCATAAATCAAAAATCTTCATAGTTGAAAGACTAATCAACAAGATAATGGTTACAGGCCATAAAGCCAAAAAGCATTTCATAAGTTCTGGGCACAACACAGGAAAAGCACAGAAAGTATTTGGATTAGTTGAAGAAAGCTTAGATAAAGTTGAAGAAAAGCTAAAAATGAATCCAATTGAAGTCTTAGTTAAAGCAATTGAAAACGCAGCTCCAAGAGAAGAAATCGTAACTATTGAGTACGGAGGAGCAAGGTATCCTAAAGCAGTTGAGTGCGCACCACAAAGAAGAATCGACATGGTGTTAAAATTAATGGCTCAAGGAGCAAGGCAAAAGTCTTTCAATAAGAAAAAGAAATTCACAGATGCCCTAGCTGAAGAAATAATTAACGCTTATAATATGAGTAACACAAGTCTTGCAATAAGCAAAAAGCTAGAACTTGAAAGACAAGCAGACTCAAGCCGTTAAGCATCACCTAATTTTTATGTTTTTTCTTGTAATTTTTTCATACGTTCTAAAAATCTCAATAAAACCACCGTAAGGTACAGTAGCTGCAAAAGTTTCTTTCAACGTAAAATAGGGAATACTCGAAAAATCCTTGGTTCTTGCAACATATATACAAACAAAAGGAACTTTAACTCCGATATCTAAAGTCTTTGTAACAGCACTTATACTATCAAACAAAGGCTCTCCTACTTGCTTTGACAAACTACTCACAGGTCCAAGGTACATGTCAACGTTATCTATGAACCTGCTGTATTTAATTAAAAAATCATCAAGAGTCATACAACGATATTAGAAATAAAAGTTTAATAACACCTTTCAGCAAAAAATCGGAATAACTAAGCTTATTTTCGCAAACTACCACTTTGATGGTATACGGCTCTGAAAGAATTTTGTTTTTTCACATCTTCCATGTTAACAACAGGCTTAGAAATATTTACTTGGTCTTCAAAAGGAATCCTAGGACAAGCAGTATTAACCCAACACTCAACGAAAGGAAAATCCTCCAGTGCTTGAAAGTTTATCGTGTTGTCAATAAAAAAATAAAACTTTTTGTCAGGATACTCTTTTCTAAGCTCAAAAGCCTTCTTTAAAAAGAACTGACCGGGTTTAGTCGTGACAAGAACTCCAACTCTTCTTGCCATTTGAAACAAGCTGTTTGCAGCCCTATACTGCTTCCTAGTTCTTTCAACATCCTCTCCTTTAATTACGTATTGCTCAGAAGTAAAAGGGTTATAACCAAAAACTTTTTTATCCTCGTTCTTCCAAACAAGAGCCTTTGGGTGAAACAAACCATCTCCGACGTAAACAAACGCGTCAAAATCCTCATCAGCATAACTTTTAAAGTTTTGAACGTTGCAACCAAGAATTTGACCCTTATTTCTAGTATGCACTGTTTTGAAAACAATTGGCTCTCTACCACTTTCCTCTATTTGCTTTGTCATGGGCTCCAAGCTATTCATCAATTGAATAGTTGTAAAAACAGCAACTCTCTTTGGAAGCTTTTCAATAAAACTTTTAGGTAAATCAAAAACAGCATTAATCCTTGCTTGAATGTGAACGACTCTCATATTAAACCAAAAGAATTAGAGTTTTTTTAAATAGTTATCGAAGCATTATAAAACTTTGACTAAAAGGATTCAAGCTCATACCAGCAAGTGTTCCAAACAAACTAGTCCTCTCTTGCCTTTCAATAAGTCTAACATTTCCTTCAAGCTCTTCTTCAAGCCAACTAACAGCGAAATCCTCATTTCCAAGTTGGTCAACTAAGCCAAGATTTATGGCTTCAAGACCAATAAAGTAAATACCTGTTCTAACCTCTTCAAACTGCCTCTCATCTAAGTTTCTAAGTTGCCTTACATCTTCTAAGAAAAAGTCATGCATCATATCAATCTTGGTTTGAAGAAGCTCTCTTTCAACCTCAGTAATTTCTCTAAACGGACTTCCAAGATCCTTGTACTCTCCACCAGTAAATCTCTCATAACTAATATTATATCTCTCCAAAAATTCGTGGATGTCAAAGAAACCACCAAGAACACCAACACTGCCAGTAAGACTTAACTCATCACTTACAACAAAGTCAGTAGCACTTGCAACCCAGTACGCTCCGCTAGCTCCAACATCTCTAATCACAGCAGCGCTTGGCTTATCTAAAGCCTTAATAGCCCTTACAATTTCATGACTAGCAACAGGCGTTCCACCTGGACTGTCAATTCTAAAAAGTACTGCGTCAATAGAAGAGTCTTGATTTGCTTCATTAATCCTTTTAACAAGGTCATGACTACTTTGGCCAACGCTGAATAATCCTCCAACTTTTTGACCGCTAATCTCTCCGTAGACATTAATCACACTGACTCTTTTCGTCTTAGCAGTTTCAAAATTACCTATAGCATTAGAAATAACGTTGATTAAAAACAAAGCCCCGATAATAACAACTATAGTTAAAATAATAACTCGTTTATCACTTTTTTTCTTAACCATTAACTTACAAGAAATCAACAAGGATTTAAAAAATTTTGCTCAAAGCCCAAGCTCAACAACGAAGTTTTTGAAAACCTTATACTCTTCTATAAACTTAAAACCTTTATCAGTAACAGAGTAAAATTTCTTTGATTTCACTAGTTCTTCCTCAATCAAACCATTGCCTAATAAATCGTTAATGTACTCTTTAAACATAGCAGGACTTAAATTACTAGACTGAATAAGCCTTGTCGGACCAACCTTGTTATTACTCTTTAAAATACTTTGAAGCACATCATAAACAACATCCAACCTTTCTCTTTTTTCAGCCATCTTGTTTTTGCAAAAGCAATTGTTTAGTAACATAGTAAAAAATGAACATGATAATCGCAGTTAATATATAAGTGTAAAACCTAATGTAAGGGTAAGAGTCAATAGTGTATTGAGCAATCAAATTGATGATCATAGCAATCAAAAACAAAACCATGCTAATAAAATAAAATTGTTTAAACTTCTTTTTGTCTTTTACATAACTATTATAACTTATAATACTTGCAGTTAAAAACACGATGATCTGACTAGAATAATAAGCAACGAAACTCTGATTTAAAAAGTCGAAAACCGCAATTAATATACTAATCGAATAAACCATAACCAACGTATTATTAATTGGCTTGCTTTCATAACTTCTCCTCTCAAAACGCTTCCACACTAAACTATAAAATAAAAGTAGTCCACCAGCTGTTAAAAAGAAGATCATACCAAGCAAAAGCAAATCAAACTGATCAATTGTACTTATAACATTACCACTGCTAACTTTGCCAAGCATAATAAAAAATCTCAGGATAAACCCTGTAACTATGAACAAAAAAGCCAAACTAAAATACTTCAAACCCTTATATCCGCTGAAATTGTAAAGACTCTTCGTTTTAAAAAAAACAGCCAGTGCAGGAAGCACAACAGCTAACGTGTAAAGTGTTTCTATGCCGATTATTTGAATAATTGAGATTTCCATGAGTCACTTAAATGAACACCGCCATTTTTTTACAATATGGAGGATTCCTCTATATTTATCCTTACTATTATTTATAAATGTTTATGAAATATATTAAGTTGGTGATAACAACATGAACATGATAATAGCTCCCTTCATAATAGCAATCTTCGTATTTGCAGCTTTAGCCATGCTAGGATTTTGGCTTTGGGCACTCGTAGATTGTATAAAAGCAAAAATGAGACCTGAACACAAACTCATATGGATACTAATAATAGTGTTTTTAAACATAATCGGCGCAATACTTTACTTCATACTAAAAGAATACCCAGTGGAAACAACAAAGTCAACAACGAAAACCTTAACCAAAAGCAGTGATGATAAAATATTGTTTGGAGTTTGCGGAGGAATCGCAAAATACACAAAGATAGATAGCTCAATAATTAGAATAATCTGGATACTAGTAACAATATTCTTTAACGGAGCAGGCCTTATACTATATATCATAGCAGCCATCATAATGCCCCAAGACAAAACCGGAAAGCAAAAAGCTAAAGAGGATATATCCTCTAGCTTTGCTTTAAAATTCTTTGTCGCAATCCTCATAATATGCATGATATTCATATCAGCAATTATAGCAGGAGGAATAATGTACTCAACATTCGAACAAGTTACAGTCGGACCCAAAAACACAGTCGTAGAAGTAGTACAAGAAACAACACAGAAAACAATAGAAGAGCAAATCAAAGAAAGCTACAACTATGCCCAGCTTGGAGGAGAAAACCTACAACTTATAGCAATAGAAAAACCCCCAAGATCCGTATGCACAACGTTTCAAAAAGACATAGCAACCATAATATCATACGATGCCAACTGTTACAAGTATATGTACGAGTTTGATACACCAACCCATGAAAACATCAAAGGATTCGAAGTTGACGTACTCATCATCAGAGGACAAATTCAAGAAATGAAATTCAACCCGAAACAAAACGAAACCCAGATAAATTATTGCCAGGGAGAAACCCCAGAAATGTGCGCTGAGTACTTAGAGCCAGTATGTGGCTATTTAGACAATGGTACTAGCAAAACGTTTAGCAATGAATGCTTTGCCTGCATGGCACAAGTAAAACACTACGTGAACGGAGAGTGTTAAATGCTAAAACCAATACTTTTTTCATTTCTTTTCCTGGCAATAATCCCCTTATTTCTAATACAAGGAGAAGAAGTTTTAAAACAAATGGATTTAGAAGAAATGCACTTGCAAGCACATGAACTTGCAAGCACAAATTACCTATTTACAAAGCATGCCAGCTCTGACTTAATATACCAAGGATACATAGTTGAAAACTCAAAAACTCATATAACCTACAAGTTTTTTGTCAAAGAAAATACGAGCTTACCACAACAAGTAGTAGCATTCACATTGAAATACACATTTGAGGAAGAACTAATGCATGTAACTGCCACTGAAATAACCCGAAAATAAGCTACTATCACTCAATCATAACATATATAAACAACGGCTTTTTCACTTATCTTGATGAAACCACAACAATCATCCGAGGAAATTGAAAGAATAAGACTACCAAGAGAAGGACAAGTACTTGGACTCTTAGAGAGCAGGCTTGGAGGAAGCAGGTGCGATGTTAGATGCGTCGATGGAAACACAAGAAACTGCAGGATACCTGGTAGGCTGAAAAGAAGACTTTGGGTTAGAGAAGGAGACATAGTCTTAGTAGAACCTTGGGAGTTTGGAGGAGATGAAAAAGGAGACATCATATTTTCTTATAAGAAAAACCATGCTGCATGGCTAAAAAAGAAAGGTTACCTTGATCGCTTAGATGACTTCGACGATTTCTGAAAACTAAACAGTATAAACAAAGTAATACCTAGAACTAAGTATACGTCAGCAAAGTTAAACACAGGCCAAACCTTAAAATCAATAAAGTCAACAACAAAACCTCTAAAAATTCTGTCAATCAAATTACCAATTATACCAGAAACAATTAAAGTGAGCAAAACCTTGCTGTTTTTGAACTCTTCTTTGTTGTAATAAAGAAAGATTAAAGCCAAAAAACTAATCAGTATAACCCAGTTATTAATACCTTGAAATAAACCAAAGCTAATCCCATAGTTTCTAACATAGTTAATGGCAAAAAATCCGAAGTCGTAATATTTACCTGTAAACAAATACTTAGAAATTTGATCAATAAATACGAGGATAAATCCAAGTAAAAAATATTTACCAACGTCTAGTCTTAAGTTTTTCTTCAATTTTTTCCAATCTAAGATGTACATTTGAAATTTCGCTCCTAATAGAATCAAGCTTTGCAAGAATTAAATCATTACTTTTCTCTTGACCTTGTGTTTCCTTCGTGTTAAATGCTGGTGGTGGTTGAAAACCAGACATCTCATAATCATCCTTGCTTTGAGAACCTTGATTTTCAAAAGGATTACTATTTTGAGTGTCAAAAATATTGCCTTGACTTCCTTGAGGTGTTAAACTATCACTTGGAGCTCCAGTTAAATCTTTATTTAAATCACCAAGATCCAACCCACTATCTAAATCTCCCAAATCCGAAAAATCATCTTTCTTTTTCCTTTTAAAAAAATCAAGCATTCCCATATCTATTCACTAATCAACCTATTCGCTAAAAAGCTTGGCATATTATTTATAATTTTAATACTGATAAACTCAGGCTCAATGTTTATTTTTTCATCCCTTAAGTCTCGAACAACGTTATTGTAATCAGTTCTAAAACGCTGTCTTAACAGACTAACAGTTATAGCTTTTTTAAAATCATCAGGCTCAGCAAACTCTAACACGAGCAAATTCAAAACACTTTGAGATTCCTGCGCAGACAAATCCCCTGCTCTAATCAATACATCGTGAATCTCACCAGTCGTTTCAGCATCGTAAATAGCAAGTAAATCATCACCTTCGAGCAAAACATCAAAGTCAAGCAAAGTAACACTTTCTTCTTGAATCAAGTATTCAATATCAACAAATACAGTAGCACCTTGAACTGACTCATTATCATCTTCATCAACAACTATGTCTTCATCGTTTCGAGTTTTAAACGCCACTTCTCTAATAGGCTCTCCTTCTTCTAATATTACAAATGTTACGTTGTGAGCTACAGCTTTCCTTAAATTATTCAAATCATAAACAGCTATCCCTGTAAACATTACAGTGATAAACATAATCAAAATTAAAACGCTAAACAAAGCTTTAGCAATGTTTCTTAAGACTTTAAGACTTAAAATAAATATACCTACGCAAAGTATTGCTATGATTAAAAATACAATTATATCCATGAATTCAAAAATTACTTCAAACATATATAAATCTTTTGCAGTAATACAAGTACCACTTCGCAATAGAAAATATTATAAATACACAAATAACAACTTTTACTATGGAATGGTATACATATTACGGATACAAAACAAATCCCTTTGAAACAGACACAATCAAAACACACGATGAACTTTTAAATTCAGATAAAGAACTTGCAAAACTCTTATACTGGGTTGAAAGCGGAAACATAATACTAATCAAAGGCCCAAACGCGAGTGGCAAAACAAGACTTGCAAAAGAAGTCTTAGATAAATACAAAGGAAAAAACAAAGTAGCATTAGTTAGAAACAACAAAGAAGTAGACGTTGAAGACTTGCTTAGCGCAGGCCAAAGCAAATTAAAAAAGTGGTTCGGTGGAAAACCAAAAAACATGATAGTGATCTTAGACAATTATTCAAAAATACCTGTGGATATGCAAAAAAGACTACAATACAACTTTGATCACAACTACATAAAAAGCATCGTGATAACCACGATATCAGACATAACTTTTATACCAAGCATCAAAGACAGAATAGGCAATCGAACACTAAACTTAAAACCTTTGACAAAGAAAAAGCAGTTAGAAGTAGTAACGAAAAGATTAAATAACAAACGCTTCTTTCCAGTGACTTTGCTTGAGGCAATACAAAGAAAGTCAAAAACTTTTGATGAATTCCTAAAAAAAGCAGAAACAGCTGCTAAAATCGCTTTCAAGCGAAAAAACAAAACAGTTACAAAAAAAGCAGTAGATATAGCAAAGGTGAAATAAATATGACTTGGTATGACGAATTAGATTTTGCAGAAAACCCATTTACGATAAAACCCAGAGAAGAACTCGAAGAATACATTGGACAAAAAAAGATATTAAACCAAATCCTAAGAAAAGTAAACCAAAAGAAAATCATAATCTTAAGAGGCGAACTTGGTACGGGAAAAACCAGTATTTTAAAATCAATTATAAACGAGTTCAAAGGAGAAAGAATAGTATACTACCATAACGCGTTTAGCTCAAAACAAGACATAGATGCAAAGAAGATAAGCAAGAACGCAGGAGGATACTTATCACGAAAGCTTGGAGTAGAAACAAAAAACATCGTGTTACTCGTAGATGAAGCACACGTTTTAAGTGGCAAAAGCTTTGAAGAAATAACTAAGAACTTCAAAAAAACTTTTAGAGCAGTAGTTCTTGTAACAAGTGAAATGAACTATAAGTTCCCTTCACAAATAGATAAGCTAAAAGAAGAATTCCAACTACACAAATTCACCTCGGAAATGGCAAAAGAACTTGTCGCAAACAGACTAAACGGGGAAACTGAAATATTACCGGATGAAATGGTAGAAAAAATCTATGATAAAAGCAAAACTCCTCGAGAATTCTTACAGAGATGTGAAGATGCTTGCAAAAGCGCAGTTGAAAAAGGAAGAGTCACAGTTACAGTAAAAGACTTTTGAGAATTATTTGCTTTTCAAAACACTAACAATTTCTTTTAAATTCAATTTCTTCTCTTTACCAGAATTCATATCTCGAAGAGTATATTTTTTAAGGTTGACTTCTTCTTCACCTATAATTAAACAATAAGGAATTTTATAACTTGCAGCAAAATTTAATCCTTTCTTTAAATTCTTTAAGTTGAAATCGCAGTAAACACCTTCGCTTCTAAGAGATTGCATAACCTTAATAGCTTCCCTGTCTTGATCTATGCTTATCACATAAACCTTAGTTAAACTCTCTTCCTTATAATCATCTAATGCGCTCATCAAAGCATCCAAACCAAAACTAATCCCAACTGCTGGCAGTTCAACACCTGCAAACTCAGAAATCATATTATCATACCTTCCACCAGCAGCTATTGAGCCAGTCATCTTAGAATCTTTTAAGAAAACCTCAAACACAGTGCCAGTATAATAACTCAAGCCACGTGCAAGACTTGGAGTAAAAACAACATTAACACCTAAAAACTTACAATAATTAAGTAACTCATCTAATTCAGAAAAGCTCTCTTTGAATTTGATTTTTAGCTCAGAATAACTCAGCTCTAAGTTTTTTAAGACAAATTCAACATCTTTTTCATCAAAACCCTTGCCGAGCAATTCTTTTCTTACACCTTTACCGCCAATTTTTTCAAGCTTATCCAAAGACAAAATGAAACTAGCTTTATCCTCAACAGGAATTAAAGCATCTAAGAACTTGCGATTATTAACCTTGATTTCAACATCAATATTTAACTCATTAAAAACAGAGCTTGCCATCTTTAAAAGCTCAGCATCACTATACATACTACTACTTCCAACAACATCACCGTCGCACTGAGTAAACTCTCTAAACCTACCAGCTTTAATTGGGCCATCTCTAAACACCTGACCTATTTGGTAGCGCTTAAAAGGCATTTTCAAATCCCTATTTAAACTAATAAAACGTGCAAGACCAACAGTTAAATCATATCTTAATCCAAGCTCTCTTTGACCTTGGTCTTTAAAAGAATAAACCTCTTTTAAAATCTCTTCTCCACCAGCGAATTTACTTGTAAGCACATCTAATCTTTCAATAGTTGGAGTTTGCAATGGATTAAAACCATACCTTTTGAAATTACTTCGAATAACTCTTAGGATCTTTCCTTTCAATATCTGTTTTCTTGGAGGGATATCATCCACTCCTTTCGCTAGGCTTGGCTTCATTTTAAATGGGGCGAAAGCCGGGAATTGAACCCGGTCCTGAGGTTCCACAGACCTCTATGCTAGCCAGTACACCACTATCGCCAGTAAATAAAGACTAATTAGGAATTATTTATATACTTTTTCTATGCTGACAAGAACAGGAAAAAACTAAACACGCGATAAAATTAAGTAAGTTTGTTACCAAAAACTTCCTCAATACTTTTTTTAACAACACAAAGAACCTCTTCATAGTTTGGAAGAGTAGAAGTTAAACTAACTAAATCTTGCCTGTATTGCAGTTTAGTTGGAAACACAATTTTTTTGTCAGACACCATATCTTCTTTTAATTTCAACAAAGCTAACTCTTTATCTATTTCTACATTAGTCATTAATAACATATAAACATCGTATAAATCCCTAGGTTGTTTTCGCATAACTAAAGCTCTAATTTTTTCAGCGAGAATCTCCTTTCTACTTAATACATTAATTGTGAAAATGGGAACATCAGAAAATTTTTTTTGAATAACTATGGTTTCCTTCTCAAATACTTTCTTCTTATTACAATCAATTTTCAAAGTATTAGAAGTTCTTTTGTCTCCAGAGTATAAAGGGCCTTGAATTCTCACTTCAACTCTATAATTATCTTCAAATTCTTTTTCTTCTACGAGGTACGGCAT
>SKHC01000040.1 GCA_007117145.1 Candidatus Woesearchaeota archaeon | reverse complement strand
TGGAAGTTTATTATTTTAAAAAAAAAAATTATTCATTTCCATATATCTCAACTAAATTAATTAATGTAAGAACTGCTTTCTCCATACTTTCTAAGGGAACGTATTCTTTCTTTGAATGAAAATTATGTCCTCCCGCAAATATGTTAGGGCAAGGCAAACCTCTTGCTGAAAGCATAGCACCATCAGTTCCCCCTCTAATAGGTTTTATTTTTGGTTTAATATTTACTTTTTTCATTGCTTTCTTTGCATTTTCAACAATGAAGAAACGCTCTTTAACTGTGTTTTTCATATTAAAATACTGATCTTTAACAGTTATGCTTACTCGGTCTTCGTATTTTTTGTTTAGTTTTTTTACTATTTCTTCAAACATTTTCTTTTTTGAATTTAATCCTAGTATCTCAAAATCTCGTATGATGTAATTCAACGTTGTTTTTGAAACATCTCCCTTAAAATCAGTTAAGTGATAGAATCCTTGCCTTCCACTTGTTTTTTCAGGAACTTCATTTTTTGGTATTTGAGCGATTAATTCATTTGCAATTAACATGCTGTTTACAAGTTTACCTTTTGCTTCTCCTGGATGAATGTTTTCTCCAATCACAGTTATAGATATTGTTGAAGCGTTAAAACACTCATATTCTAACTCTCCAACTTCTCCCCCATCAACTGTGTAAGCTACGTTTGAATCAAATCTTTTTATATCAAAATACTTGCCACCTCTACCGATTTCCTCATCGACTGTAAAAGCAATTCTTAAAGGTATTTTAAGCTCAGACTTATTTTTTGAAAAGTATTCCACTAAAGTCATAATCTCTGCAACTCCCGCTTTATCATCTGCTCCAAGAAGTGTTGTACCACCACTTGTAATAATTGTTTGACCTTTGTAATTATTTAATACAGGGAACTCTTTTGGGCTTATCTCAACTCCTGATAACTTGATAACTTGTCCTTTGTAATTTTTATGTAGGGTTGGTTTAACATTTTTCCCAGACTCATCTGGACTTGTATCAACATGAGCTATGAATCCAACTTTTTGTTTGTTATTTACAGGTCCAAGTCTTGCGTATAGATATCCTTTGGAATCCGTTTCTGAATTTATTCCTAACTGTTTCAACTCTTCCTTTAACAGTTTAATTAAATTTAATTGTTTTTTCGTGCTTGGAATTGTTAGACTTTCATTATCTGACTGAGTATCTATTTTAACATATCTTAAGAAACGCTCTAAACAACTTCGCCTTATATCAAACTCCATAAGTATATAACAAGTTAAACTTTCTTTTAAATATTGTCATGATTAACTTTTTAAAACTTATCCCTCTACTAACTTATAAGAACCTGTAGCGCAGCCTGGATAGCGCGAGTGCCTCCTAAGCACTAGGTCGAGGGTTCGAATCCCTCCAGGTTCGTCAGAAACTGGACGGGCACGAACGACAAGTGACTAGCCCTCCAGGTTCGTCAACTTAAAATGATAATACTTGAAGGACTTAGGATTTTTAAAAACAGCGTGAAAAAAAAGATTAGAAGAGAAGAACACAGCGGAAGCGCTGAAGAGATATGCAGAAAAATAATAGATAAATGCTGGAATGAAAAAAAAGAATACTTCATGGTAAGCAATGGAAACTTCTCACAGTTTTGGGCCAGAGACTTTGGCATGTGCATAGAATCATTAATCCACCTAGGATACAAAGACAAGGTTAGACTAACTTTAAAGTACGCAATGGATAAATACAGAAAAACTGGAAGAATAACAACACAGATAACTCCTAAAGGAAAACCGATTGATTTTCCAAGTTTCACACCAGAAAGCGCTAGTTACATGTTAAACTCTCTTTTAATCTTGAATGATAAAAAATTAATTGAAGAAAATCAAGACTTGTTTAAAAAAATTGCAAAGAAAATAAGAAAAGAAGATGTCAAAGCAGGATTTCTTAGAAAAGACAAAACGTACAGTAGCATGAAAGATCACAGCAATAGAATAAGTGATTGCTACAATAATTGTTTTCTATACTTATTCTCACAAAACTTAAAAAAAATAGGCGTATATGAGTTAGACTTACAAGTTGAAGATTTCAAAGCAAAGTTTTGGACAGGAAAATATTTTAAAGATGATTTAAGTGGACACAATGTTTGCAGCTCAGATGCCAACGTATATCCTTACTGGACTGGACTTATAAAGGATAAGAAGATGCTTGATAGCTCTATTGAAGAAATTAGAAAAAGAAAGCTTGACAAACCATATCCTTTAAAGTATACGAGGAGAGAGGATATTAAGCACAAATTCCACTTCGCAGACATGCTTGTCAGTGGTTATGAAAGAGACACTTCATGGGTTCACCTTGGGATGAACTATTTGGAAATCGTTGGAAAAACTGATGTTAAACTGCTTAAAGAATACTTAAAGGTTTATGAAAAACTTATCTTAAAACATAAAAACTTCCTAGAAGTGTATGACTCAAACGGAAAACCTTTTAGCAGATTATTATATGAATCAGACGAAAACATGCTCTGGTCTTGTATTTGGCTCTCCCTTAAAACTAGATACGCCTCTTTGTAAGCTTATTTCTAACTATAGCACCAATCCCTCTCACATTACCAAGGAAACCATCACTTTCACCTTCAACTTCTACTTGCTTTTTCTTTATCTCATCCATTATAAGGCTTGGAGTATTAGCTTTTGAGATTATCCTAGCATTTCCAAGCGTTGAAAGTATGTGACTATCACTTCCCGCCGTGAAAGGCATGTTTAATTCCTTGCACCACTCAACGCTTTTTTGATTATCTTTTTTTGACTTAGAAGCATTTAATACTTCAATACCATCTACAAATTTTAGTGTTGAAGGATCTTTTTTTATCTTTCTAAAACTCCCTTTAATTCTCATAAAAGGATGAGGCAAAACTCTAAAAGCATTGTAATCACTTGCAATATCTAAAATATAATTTGTTGAAAGCGTTGTCTTGTTTATTCTACGAGTAAGCTTTTTATTTGGCTTTATGTGTCTTTCGTAAAAAGCTGAAAGCTCTGAGTGCTTATCAAAGTATAACAGTAAGTCTTTAGAATTCACACTTGTTACTTCAATAGCTGGAATGATTAGAGCTTTCGGGTATAATTTTTTCAAGTTCAAAGAACCTTGCACTTCGTTGTGATCTGTTAATGCAACTCCAACGTGTTTTCTTTTCATAGCTTCACCTATGTCTTCAAGTGACGTACTGCAGTCATGACTATACTTTGAATGAACATGCATATCAACACGACTTAAATCATTATTCTTAGAGCTCATTTTAACTTTTGAATTAACATAGAAACCTTCTTGCCATCCGCTCTTCCTTGCAATTTCTTCATAAGAATCCCCATTAAAGCACCCATTGGAGCTGACGGATTTTCTTTTAATGTTTGTTTAATTATTTCTTCAACTTCTGACTCATCTGCTTGCTTGTAATCTTCAAAGCTTACTTTTTTCTTTGTTGAATCTTCTAAAATTTTAGGTATTGAACTACTTGCAATACTACCTTTAGATACTTGTTCAAATAATTCTTTAATGTTTACTTTTATTTTACCATACTTTTTTTCAATAGTTGGAATTGCTATCAAGTATGTGTCAACTATTGTTGTTGGAGCAAGGTTTTTGTTTTGATAATTTTTTACTAACTCTTCAACTGACTCGCCGGTTTTGCTTTCATGCTTAACCAACTTTTTTGCTAAGTCTTGACTTATTTTGTATTCTTTCACCATCCTGTTTTCTTTCTCTTCAAGTGTTTCTGGAATTTCAAAATCAACTTGCTTTGGAATTATTATATCCACATCTGTTTCCGGGTACATTCTATCAGCGCCAGGCATTGGTCTTAAGTAAGTAGTTTTAAAATTTGGCTCTGCTTTCCTAACACCCATTTCTACTTTCTTATTTTTTTTAATTAAATCTAATTGCCTTTGAATTTCGTGCTGAATTACTTTCGGTATGTTTTTGTGATCTTGAAAACCTTTAATTTCTGTCCTAGCTCCTTTCTTTATAGAAACGTTAACGTCTTGCCTTATGGTTCCTATTCCTCGTTTCATTCCACCAACACTTCTAAGAAGCATTCCTATGTGGCTTGCTGTTTCCTTGCATTCTTCAGGACTTGTAATATCTGGAGCCGTTGCTATTTCAAGTAGAGGTATTCCAAGTCTTGAAAGGTTATATATGTCTTTGTCTTTACCTCTCTTTATTACTTGGCTTGCTTCCTCTTCCAAGCAAAGACTTTCAACACCAATCTTTTTACCTTTTACAGTTATGTAACCGTTTCTTCCAATTAACGCAGTTCTTTGAAAACCACTTGTGTTACTACCATCTATCACTGTTTT